>CAZEPA010000236.1:0-6721 GCA_964513955.1 uncultured Anaerolineae bacterium
TTTCGCCGTAGATGCGAGCGCCGCGCGCCAGGGCATGATCGAGCGCCTCCACGATGAGAATGGCAGAGCCTTCGCCCATCAGAAAACCATCCCGATTGGCATCGAAGGGGCGACAAGCGCCTTCAGGATTATCGTTGCGCGTGGACATCGCGCCCATCACATCGAACCCGCCCACGGTCAATGGGGCAATGGCCGCCTCGGCCCCGCCGGCGATCATGATGTCGGCATCGCCGCGACCGACTATTTCGGCCGCCTCGCCCACGGCGCTGGTGCCGGTGGCACAGGCGCTAATCACGGCCATGTTTGGCCCGCGGATGCCGAGCTGAATCGCAATTTGGCCGCCGGCGCTATCCACCAACATGGCCGGAATGAAGAAGGGACTGATGCGGCGCGGCCCTCGTTGCTGCAAGACATCGTACTGGCTGAGCAGCGTCCCGATGCCGCCCACAGCCGACCCCACGATGACGCCGACGCGTTCACGATCTTCGTGCGCCAGGTCAAGGCCGGAATCCGCGAGCGCTTCCACGGTGGCAGCCCAGGCGAAATGAATGTAGGGATCAAGCCGCCGCGCCTCTTTCGCATCCATGAACTTGGTGGGGTCAAAACCCTTGACTTCGGCCGCGATTTGCGTCTTGAAGGGGGATGGATCGAACGCGGTGATCCGTCCCACCCCGCTCTTGCCTGCTTTGAGGGCTTCCCAGGCGGTGGGGACGTTCAAGCCAACCGGTGAAATCGTGCCCATTCCGGTGACGACAACACGTCTGTTCACTGGCAACCTCCCGTTGTGCACAAGAAACGCCGCGGCGCGGGAATGACCGCATGGTGCAGTCAGGCCCAACGCTGGGCGGCGTTCCCTGGTATTCTATGCTTCGTCCCATTATAACACTTGCCGATGGCAAACGACGCGCCGGAGCGCGCTCAATTGTTGCTCCAATACTGCCGCAGCCCGCCAGGCGCAGCCCCGGGCGCGGCATGAAACGGCCGCTTTCCCCCGCGAAGAACGAGCGCCGCGGCATGCCGCGGCGCTCGTTGTTGGTTGATTTCCACTATGGAGCTGCGCAGGTAGACCTGGCAGCTTGGACGCGCAGCGCGCCCGTCTGCGCCGCTTAGGCCAGCGCAGCAGCAAAGCGCTTGGCGACCTCGTCCCAGTTGACGGTGCTCCACCAGGCGGCCAGGTAGTCGGGGCGGCGGTTCTGATACTTCAGGTAGTAGGCATGTTCCCACACGTCAATGCCCAGGATTGGCGTGTGCCCGTCCATCAGCGGGCTGTCCTGGTTGGCGGTGCTGTAGGCGGCCAGCTTCTTGTGGCCATCCACAACCAGCCATGACCAACCGCTGCCAAAGCGCGTGACGCCATTCTGCGTGGCCTTGGTCTTGAAATCGGCAAAGCTGCCAAACGTGCTCGCAATCGCCTCGGCCAACGCGCCCGTCGGCTCGCCGCGGCCGCCTGGGGCCATGATTTCCCAATACAGCGTGTGGTTGTGATGGCCGCCGCCGTTGTTGCGCACGGCCGTGCGGATGCTCTCAGGCACGCCGCCGATGTGGCGCAGCAGATCTTCCAGCGACTTCTCGGCAAATTCCGGCGCATTGGCCAGCGCGTTGTTCAGGTTAGTGACATAGGCCTGATGATGCTTATCGTGATGAATCTGCATCGTCAGTTCGTCAATGAACGGTTCTAGCGCGTTATACGCATACGGCAAAGGTGGAAGGGTATGAGCCATTAGATATTTCTCCTTAAAACTCGTTTCGGTGGTCAGCGGCGACCATCCATTTTTATCTTCCGCATCCGTGCGATGACAGAAGACTTAGCACCAGAGCAAATGGTCCAGGAAGGCACAGACACGTCGTTCAACTGGCTCCATTCTAGTACAAAGCGGCGCGGCTGTCAACTTTTGCAACAAGTATGTTGCTTTAATCAAAACCAAAGTAACGCCAGGTATCATCCACGGCCCCGCGGCGCCGGTTTTTCGCGGCCAACGCTGGCTACCTAGGCAGCTAAGATTGGCCGCCAGTAAAAGTGCTCACCTGACTTGCATGACCAATCCGCCGCGCCATGTGCAGCTCGGGCCAGGGTTCATCCAGAATACCATCATGAATCGCCCAACTGCGCCCGCGCGCTGTCATCCACGCGTCCGCGGGCCGGAACGTACTCCCATCCAGGCGCGCGCGCAGGTCGCCTTCAATGAACCGGCGGTTGAGTTCTTCCATGAAGCGTTGACCGGTCAGGTAGGAAAAGCCCCAGCGTTCGAGCAGAATCGCGTTGTGATAGGCCAGCGGCTGTGCAAACATGTACTGCTTTCCCCAGTCGGTCAGCATCTGTTCCAGCCGCGGCAGCAGGCGGTGGCCTATCACCCCCAGCCCGGCGCGCACCTGGCCCGGCGCCAGGCCGGCGTGCATGGCGCGCGCCTCTTCGGTCAGATTGCGCCCCACGATTCCCAGCAAGGTGGGGCGGCCTTCGCTGTCGTAATCAATGTTATAGCGTTCGGCGTCGAGGTTGTTGACCACGACCAGGTAGATTTGAATCTGTCCATTGGCTGTCTCTCCGAAATGCAAGAGCAGCGCTGGATCTTGATCCGCGCGCTGGCGCCAAAGCGTCAGTTCCACCATCGCCATGCTCACGCTGGAAGAGAGACGCAGAGCCGGCTCGCCGTGGCGATCACGCAGAGTCTGCTCATCAATCTCATAGTTTGTCAGCAACGCCGTGGGAATGAGCGGGCGAAAGGCCTTGATCTGTTCAGCCAGGGGCAATTGGCATAGTTCACGCAGCGAGACGTATTTTGGGCCAGGCGCAGGCGTCTCGACTTCTGGCAACGCCGGCGGCGCCTGGAAAATCGCTAACTGCTCCTTCAGGTTACGCAGATAGGACGGCAAGACCGCGTTGCGTTCGAGTTCCTCCAGGATGCGACGCGCCATAGCCTGCACCTGCGGCTTCCAGTGCTCGGTGAAGGGTTGCACCAACTCACGAATCTGAGCGTGCAGCAAACGACCGGGCGGGCTGCCGGCCAAGATGCGAATACCCTCCAGCATGCCATCCACCTGGTGCGTGTTGGCCTGATGCTCGATGGCATGCGCCAACTCGTCCCAGGCTTCTTGCAGCAGCGTCTGGTCGAAAACCATCAACCGGACCAGGGTCTGTGCGGCGAAGGCGCGCGTGGCCGCGCTGCGTTGATCCCACAGGGCGCGACGCAGTGTTTCAGTTTGACCGCTGAACGGCTTGATGCTCCAGGCCGCGATTGCTTCCAGGGCTTGCACCACCTGGCGATGGACGTCGAGGTCTTCCCAGCGGCTGAGCGCAGCCAGGAGTTGAGGAACCAGCGGCGCCAACGTGGCCGGATGCTGCGCGGCGATACTGGCCACTTTGCGCGCAGCTTGCGCCTGCAAGTTGTCATCATCGCCTACCAGTAAGGCCACGGCTTCTGGCAAGGTCATTCTGTCAACCGATTCATCCCCACCCTCGACACGAACCTCCTGCGGGGCACGGAGTGCCACAGGGCTGTCGGCTGTTTTGTCGCTGCTTACATCCTTCATGGTCATGTTTTCCTCCCACCCAGGTCGTTTCGCATGCAGATTCCCGGTTATGTTGTCATCAGTGTAACACACATGACGCACCGCGTCAATCTATTGGGCAGGCGGCAGGCGCGGGTCGTAGTCTGTCACGGCGGGTCAAGGTCACAGCGCCTGCCCTGGTCGGGGCTTTCCCTATCGCATACCACGTCCCACGGCCCTTCAGCCTTGTTGCCAAATTGCTTCACGTGGCAATTTGGAGTAAGATAAACCGACCTTTCGTCTATCTTTGGCCCGTCCTGGGCCTGAAGACACCTGACCCGACCTGGAGAAAACATTGTGCAACCGCCTGCTGTAACAACCGAGAAAGTCCCGCTCATCACCAAATTCGCCTTTGGCGCGGGGGATGTTGGCCCAGCCGTCGCGACCGCCATCATGTCCTTCTTTCTCCTCTTTTTTCTGACCGATGTTGCCAGACTTGATCCGGCGGTGGCGGGCGTCATCCTACTCCTCACCAAAATCTGGGATGCTGTCAATGACCCGATTGTGGGCATGCTGTCCGACCGCATCAAAACACGCTGGGGGCGGCGACGACCCTGGTTCTTGTTTGGCGCGGTCCCCTTTGGTCTGACCTTCTTCCTGCTCTTTATCGTGCCGCAGGTCAGCAACAACGGCAAGTTCTGGTACTACCTGGTGATCTCCCTCCTGCTCGACACGGCCTTCACCGTGGTCAACGTGCCTTACACCGCGCTGACGCCAGAACTGACGCGTGACTACGACGAGCGCACCAGCTTGAACTCCTTTCGTTTTGCTTTCTCCATCGGCAGCGGCTTGATCGCCGCGGTCGTGCACCCCATCATCGTCAGCGCCATGCAGCCCACCGTGGGCATCCAGGGCGCGTATGCCGTGTCAGCCGGCGTCTGGGCGGTCGTGGCGACGCTTCCCTTCTTCTTTGCCTTCTGGGGCACCTATGAGCGCCACCAGCCGGATGCAGAAGAAGACCTGCCGTTTCGGGAGGCGCTCAAGATCACCTTCTCCAATCGGGCCTTCCGTTATGTCACCGGCATCTATCTCCTGTCCTGGCTGGTGGTGCAGACCGTTTCGACGATTGTCATCTATTACATGACTTATTGGCTGCGGCAGCCCGGCCTGGTGCCGGTGGTCATCCTGGCCGTACAGGGCAGCGCGCTGATCTGGCTTTTCATCTGGACGGCCGTCAGCCGCCGCACTGGCAAAAAAGGCGTTTACTATCGCGGCATGATCTTCTGGATCGTCGTGGCTTTCGCCCTCTTTGCCGTGCAGCCAGGCTGGCCCAGTTGGGTCATCATCGCGTTGGCCGCCCTGGCCGGCGTGGGCGTCGCCACGGCCTACCTGGTGCCCTGGGCCATGCTGCCCGATGTCATTGAACTCGATGAGTTGGAAACCGGCAAGCGGCGCGAGGGCGCGTTTTATGGCTTCTTTGTGCTCCTACAAAAATTGGGCCTGGCGCTTGGCCTCTTCCTGGTCAGCCAGGTCCTCAACTGGACTGGCTATATCACGCCGCCCGAAGGCATTACCGCGCCCATTGTCCAGCCTGACAGCGCGCTGCTCGCGATTCGTCTGATGATCGGCCCGCTGCCCGCCCTCATCTTGGCCGCAGGCATTTATCTCGTGTACAAATTCCCGATTACGAAAGAGAATCATGAACAGGCGCTGCAGGAGCTTGCGCGACGGCGCGCCGCGGCGGCGCCCACCGCGTGATAACAAGACCATCCCATCCGTCGCCGCCATGTGATTTCCAGTCACCAGCCAAGGATTGATTCGACAACTGTATGCAGCCAACCGACAACAAACGCAACATTACGATTCTCTTCTTTACGATGATCGTGGTCATGCTGGGTTTTGGCATGATCATCCCCATCCTGCCGTTCTACATCGAGCAGTTCGGCGCCAGCGGGAAGGGGCTGGGCGCCTTGATGGCGACTTTCTCGATCATGCAGTTCATTTTCTCCCCGATCTGGGGCGCGCTGTCGGACCGCTATGGCCGCAAACCCATTCTCATGATCGGCGTCCTGGGCAACGTGCTGGCGCAGGTGCTGATGGGCCTCTCGACGCAGCTGTGGATGCTCTTTGTCGCGCGCGCGCTGGCCGGCATCCTCTCGTCGGCCACCTTGCCCACCGCCATGGCCTACATCAGCGACAGCACCTCGCACGATCAACGCAGCGGCGGCATGGGCATCATCGGCGCCGCGCAAGGCATCGGGATGGTGTTGGGGCCTGGCATTGGCGGCTGGCTGGCTGCCCAATCGCTGCAACTGCCCTTTTTCGTGGCTGCGGGCTTCTCCGCGCTGATCCTGGTTCTCATCGCAGCTTTCTTCCCTGAATCGTTGCCTCGAGCGGCCCGCCGCCACGGCCAAAAGGTGCAAGGGGTCAACCTGGGCGAATTGTGGCAGGGATTGTTGGGGCCGATGGGCATCCTGCTTTTCCTGGCCTTCCTGCTGAACTTCGCCCTCGCCAACTTCGAAGGCATCTTCGGACTCTACGCACAACAACGCTTCAACTACGGCCCGCGCGAGGTTGGTCTGGTGTTGATGGCAATCGGCATCGTCTCCGCCATCGTGCAAGGCGCGCTGACCGGGCCGTTCACGCGGCGTTGGGGCGATGTGCGCATCCTCAAAGCCGCGCTGATCGCCAGCGCCGTCGGTTTCGTCATCATGCTCGAGGCCGCGGACATGGCTACGCTGCTGCTCACGGTGATGTTCTTCGTCACCAGCAACGCCATGCTGCGTCCCGGCGTCTCCTCGCTCATCTCCAAGCGCACGCCCGGCGGTCAAGGCAGCGCCATGGGCCTGAACAACGCGTTCATGAGCCTGGGCCGCATCGTAGGCCCGCTGTGGGCCGGGTTTGCCTTCGATATCAACTTGAGTTTCCCTTACTTGACCGGCGGCCTCATCATGCTGGTCGGTTTCGTCGCCAGCATCTTCTGGTTGAGCGAGACACATCACAGCGCACCGGACGCACCCCTACCGGCGTCGTCATCCAAATAGAGAGGTAGCATGACAAAAACCATCTACGGGACGCTCGCCCTGGTGGGGGCCGGCGAGTACCTGCCGGGCGTCGAAGCCATAGACCGTTTCTTACTCAGCCGGCTGCCCGCGCCCCGGCGAGTGGTGTGCCTGCCCACCGCCGCTGGCGCAGAAGGCGCGGAGCGCCTCCGTTACTGGGCTGACCTGGGCAT
>CAZEPA010000237.1:0-6720 GCA_964513955.1 uncultured Anaerolineae bacterium
GGATCAACCAGCCTGATGTGACCTTCCTTGCCTATGGCGGCGACGGCTCCACGGTCAACGTGGCGCCGTTCCGGCCGACAAAGCCGTTCAGCCAGCGTCATGTCCCATCGTACCGCGAGATCAACGACCTGAGCAATTGGAACAACAGCCGCTTCATGCACACCACCGGTCAATCGGGCAACGTGCTGAGCAGCCACTACGACGATTTGATCGCCCGTTGGCAGAAAGTGGAATACCTGCCCATGCGCTTCGACCGCGACCAGGTCAAAGCTGTGAGTACGCTGCGGCTGCAGCCGTAGAAAGAAAACACAATAACGCCACTCTACGCCGCGTGCATACCAACACCTCAGTTTGTGTCGTTTGTCGGAGGTATCCTGTTGGCATACGGGAAGATCCTGGTCATACTCGCCCTGCTGGTAAACAGCGCCAGACCTACACTGGCGCTGTCGCCCGCGGGGCAGCAGGATGCCAGCCTGATGACCAGCTCGACCGCGCAAACGGCCCCGCCGCCCAACATCATTTTTATCCTGGCCGATGATCTTGATCTGAATCTGGATACGGTAACTACGATGCCCAACCTGCAAGCGCTGCTGGCAGGCCAAGGCATGACATTTACCCACTTCTTCGTCAACGCCTCCATCTGCTGTCCTTCGCGCGCCTCACTGCTGCGCGGACAGTATGTACACAACCACGGCGTCTACAACAATGGGCCGCCGCCAGGCGGTGGGTTCGAGGCTTTCCGTGATTTGGGGCTGGAAAACGACACCATCGCCACGCGCTTGCAAGGCGCGGGCTATCGCACGGCCCTGTTTGGCAAATATCTCAATCGCTATCCGTATGGCAGCCCGCCCAACTACATCCCACCGGGTTGGAACGAATGGTACAGCCCGTCACCCACCGCGCCCGGCTACAATCAGTTCAACTACACGTTAAACGAAAACGGAACGTTGGCGGCGTATGGCAGCGCCCCAGAGGACTATCTGCAGGACGTGCTGACCACCAAAGCGCTAAGCTTTATCACGCGCACGATCGCGATCACTGAGCCTTTCTTTGCCTATTTTGGATCCTTCTCCCCCCACACGCCTTCCACGCCCGCGCCGCGGCATTCCGCGCTCTTCACCGACACGCTGGCCCCGCGCACGCCGTCGTTCAACGAGCTTGACGTGAGCGACAAGCCGCAGGCCATCCAAAACTTGCCTTTGCTGACGCCCGCCGAGGTGCAACAGATTGACAATCAGTACCGCTTATGGCTGCAGTCTATGCAGGCCGTGGATGAAACGATCGCCCGCCTCGTCCAAACGCTGGAAGCCAGCGGGCAGTTGACCAACACCTACATTTTTTTCACCAGCGACAACGGCTATCACATGGGTCAGCACCGCCTGCTGCCCGGCAAGTACCTGGGTTATGAAGAAGATATTCGGGCGCCTTTGTTCGTGCGCGGCCCGCAGGTGCCCATCAGTCAAACCGTCCCTTACCTGGCCGGCATCGTGGACCTGGCGCCGACCCTGGCCGACATCGCCGGGATCGAACGACCACCCTACATGGATGGCCGCTCCTTGCTGCCGTTGCTCAGCGGCAGCGCACCCACGGCCTGGCGGCAGGCTTTCCTATTCGAGCAGTATGTGGGCGATCATCTCTTGCTGCGCGATCCCCTCGGCGAGCCGCCCGATCCTTTCGACTCGTCGCGCTTTGTGAGCGTCCCATTGTTCTACACCGGGCTGCGCATGGCAGACCTGAAGTACATCGAGTATGATACCGGCGAGCGCGAGCTGTACAACCTGGCGACCGATCCTTACGAGTTGGAGAATCAAGTCGCCAGCGCGGATCCGGCCACCCTGGCCCAGTTGTCTGCGTGGTTGTCTCTCTTGAAAGGGTGCGCCGCGGACACCTGCCGCAGCCTGGAGATGCAGCCGCCGCCTGCGCCGCCTACCTGCGCAGCGTTGGACTTCGACGACAGCGGCAGTGTGACAGTGATGGACGTGGCGCAAGTCGCTGCGCATTGGGGTGAAACCAATCAGACGCCCGGCTGGGACCCGCGCTACGATCTGGACGCCAACCTGGTAGTAGATGCGGCCGACGTCACCGTCATCGCCGCACGTTGGGGAGAAATCTGCTCGCCGCACTTGGGAATGAGAACTCCTCACGCGCGGCGCGTGATCTCATGACAACGTGGGTGGCGGACGGTTGGCTCGCTGTGGCCGACCCGGCGCGCAAGTCGCACCGTTATCGTTTATTGGCGGAATAACGGCAGTCACCTGAGCGCAGCACCTGTTACCGTGCATGCACGGGGGACGGCCTGCTGGCGTCACTGACTGCTAGATATACGGCGGGGAAATTGACAGACCAAGTGGATACATGTACACTGACTTCTGGCACGGCCAAATCAGAGCTTCAACGCGATTCCTGAAGCCAGAGGGGCGTCCTCCATACCCCGGTTTCACCAGAACCGTTTGTTTGATCACGCCACGTACCGAAAGGATCTATTCATGACGCTCGGTGTTTCTGCATCTACCATTCTGGACAAGCTCGCGGGCGCACTCGTCGCACAAAAAGGCTACACCACGGTCGAGGAAGCCTTGTGGGAATTGGCGTTGTCGGCTGTGCGCGCCAAATTGCTTTATTATCGGCGTCGCGTGCGTAGGCTGGAACACAAACACGGGATGGAATTCGAGCAGTTTACGGCCTACTTACAAAACCGTGCGACGCCGTCTGAGGAAGACGATTGGCTGGCATGGCGCTCGGCTCGTGGAATGCTCTCTGACTGGCAGAAGACTTACCAAGATTTGTTTCATGCTCGCCCTCTCACCGTCGCGCGCCCGGGCTGCTGACGCCCGACACAGCGCCGTCCGGCCGCGCCAACGGCGTCAGGCGCACGGCGCACACTTTGTAGTCAGGAATCTTCGCCAACGGATCGAGATCGTGCAGGGTCAACTCATTGGCGGCCGCTTCGGCAAAATGGAAGGGCAAGAAGACCGTGCCTTGCGGCGAACGTCCCGTCACCAACACCTTGCATTCGATGCGCCCGCGCCGCGACTTCAGTTCGACCCATGCCCCTGAGCTGACCGCCAGCGCCCGCGCATCCTCAGGATGCACTTCCACCACGGCCTCTGGGTAAATATCATCCAGCTTCGAGCGCCGCGTCATCGTGCCGCCATGCCAATGGAAGAGCACACGTCCCGTGGACAGAATCAGCGGGTAGTCGGCGTCCGGCAGCTCATGCGGCTGCAAGAAGTCCAGACTGTGGAACTTGCCGCGGCCGCGCGGAAAGCTCTCCGCAAAGAGATACGGCGTGCCGGGATGGTCTGGCGTTGGGCAAGGCCAATGCACGCCGCCCTCCGCCTCCAACCGCGCGTAGCTGATGCCCTGGAATGGCGGGGTCAAGCGCGCCATCTCCTGCCAAATGTCCGCTGGATGGTCATAGGCATAGCCGGCCAGCGCGCCCAGGGCCAGGTCGGCCGCCGCGGTGGGCGCAGCCGTCGGCAAAGCGCCGATCGGTGAGCCTGACGTTGCGCCCATCGCCCGCAGCTCCTGCATCACGCGGCCGGCCAGATCGCACACAATCTCCCAATCTCCGCGCGCGGCGCCGATTGGCTTGATGGCCGCGCGCACCCTCTGCACGCGACGATCGGAGTTGGTGAAGGTGCCATCCTTTTCGGCAAAACTGGTGGCGGGCAGGATGATGTCGGCGTACGCGCAGGTTTCATTGAAGAAGATGTCCTGGCACACGATCAGATCGAGATTTTCCAGACAGTGTCGCGCATGCGCCAGGTTCGGTTCGCTCATCAGCGGATTCTCACCCATGACGTAGAAGGCGTGCAGTGCGCCGCTGCCCGCGCCGTCCACCATCTCCGGCGTGGAAAGTCCAGGCTGCGGGTTGAGCGGCGCGCCCCAGGCCCAGGCAAATTTGGCGCGACTCTCAGGGTTGTCTACACGCTGGTAGCCGGGAAACACGTCGAAAAGCCCGCCCGCGTCCGAACAGCCCTGCACGTTGTTCTGCCCGCGCAGCGGGTTGAGGCCTGTCCCTTCCGCGCCCAAATGACCGCACATCAGCGCCAGGTTGGCCAGCGCCAGCGCGTTGTCGGTGCCATGCGTGCTTTGACTGATGCCCATGCCCCAGTAGATTGCGGCGCGCTTGGCCGTCGCGTAGAGCCGCGCGGCGTTGACGATGTCCGCAGCCGGCACGCCGGTCATCTCTTCGGCAAAGGCCGGCGTCCAACGCTCCAGGCTCTCGATATAGTCCGCAAAGCCTTCGGTGCGCGTACGGATGAAATCGGCGTCGTACCAGGCCTCGCGCACGATGACGTGCGCCAGCGCCTGCCACAGGATCACATCGGTGCCCGGCTTCTGGCGCAGCCACACTTCGGCAAAGTCGGCCAGTTCGATGTGGCGCGGATCGGCCACGATCAAATGCGCGCCGTGCTTGCGCACTGCCTGCTTGAGGAATGTGGCGATGACGGGATGGGTTTCGGTGGTGTTGGAGCCGGTGACGATGAAGCACTCCAACGTGGACATTTCGGCAATCGCATTCGACATGGCCGACGAGCCAATCGCCATCTGCAGGCCGGTCACCGAACCCGCGTGACAGAGCCGCGCGCAGTGATCCACATTGTTGGTGCCAAGCGTCTGACGCATGAACTTCTGAAAGACGTAGTTGTCTTCATTGGTGGCCTTGGCCGAACAGAGCGCGGCAATGGCATCGCCGCCATGCTGCACCTTGATCGCGGCCAGCCGCTGCGCAACCAAGTCAAGGGCGGCATCCCAGCTCAGTGGGCGAAAGCCGTCCAGGTCAAGCGGCCCTCGACGGGCGCGGCCGGCCTGGATGTCCGCGTAGTCGTGACGGATCAGCGGGGTGGTCAGGCGGCTGGGATGGTAGACAAAGTCCATGCCGAAGCGCCCCTTGACGCAGAGCCGGCCATAGTTCGGCGCGGCGTCTTGCGGCGCGCTGACCCGAAAAATCTGCTGCGCGGCGTTGACGTGCAGATTGACCTGGCAGCCCACGCCGCAGTAGGCGCAGGTAGAACGGGTGACATGGTCGGCTATCATTGGGTCTCCTCCTGACTCTACTGCTGGTAGGAAATTGAACCGCCAAGCCGCGAAGCACGCCAAGGATCTCGCATCGTCGCGCGCGGCGGTGAACCTAGGCTTCTGGTTTGTCCCTTCGCCTGGGCTTAGGCTTGCGGCTTTGCCATCCCATCCCCTGGTCGAGCAGCCATTCCTGCTTGCCTTTGAGCGCGCCGGTGGGGCACACCTCGACGCAGTTGCCGCAGAAGACGCAGGTCGTGTCGGGCATCGGCGCGTCGAAAAAGGTGGCAATGGACGTGTGAAAACCGCGCTCGCCCAGGGTCAGAGCAAAGGTGTTTTGCACATCGTCGGCGCACACCTGCACGCAGCGCCAGCACAGGATGCACTTGCTGTAGTCACGCACGTAAAAAGGATTGTCGTCTTTGACGGCCACGTCGCGGCGCTCGCCGCCAGCGAAGCGCGTGGGGTCCGCGCCGTAGCGCGCCGTATAGGTTTCGATCTGCGGCGCTTCAGAGCAGTCCACGGTGGAATGAAGCAGTTCCAGGATCACCTTGCGCGCGCGCTGCACGCGCGGCGTGTCGGTGCGCACCTCCAGCCCTTCCACGCAGGGCGCCACGCAGGCTGGGATCAGGGTGCGGCCGCGAGTCGGCTCCACCACGCACATGCGGCAGACCGCGTTGGGCGTCAGGTTGGGGTGATAGCACAGGGTGGGGATGTCCACGCCAATCTCGGCCGCGGCGGCCAATATCGTGGCGCCAGCGGGCACGGTCAAGGCGTGGCCGTCAATCACGACGCCCACCGATGATGGCGTGGATGAGTGGCTCATCGTTGAATCCCTTTCTCTCCTTAGCTGCATCACGGTCAAGGTTAAGTGTCCGTCCGCGGCCCGATCAAGTTCGGGCGTCTGGAACTGGAGCTACTCGCCTTCGCCGACCGGTTCCCAGGATGATGTGTAGACCAGCCGCGCCACGCTGTCCCAGTAGATTGGCTTTTCGTGCCGCAGCAGGTCCACGATGAAGCTGGCCGAAGGCAATGGCAGATTGCTGATCGTGGCGAGTGAGCCGGTGTCCAGCAGCAGCCGAATCTCAGCCTTGTCACTGCCAGCCTGGTGCCAAATGCTGTAGTTATGAACTTGATTGAGAGCCATTATTTCCTCCGTCGAAGCCCAGCCGCTCTGCGGCGCTGTAGACGCGCAGGCTGCCGGTGCGCAGATAGCCCACCAGAGTAATGTTCCACACGCGGGCCAGTTCGATGGACAGGGCCGTCGGCGACGTACGGCTGGCCACGAGGGGAATGCGCATCTTGGCCGCCTTGTTGAGCATCTCCGAGCTGATGCGGCCCGTGGAGAGCAGGATCAGATCTTCCGTCGGCTGACCGCGGCGGAGGCACTGCCCCCACAGACGATCTATCGTGTTATGACGCCCCACATCCTGCGCCACCATCAGCACCTGGTTGCCATCGCTCAGCCCGCTGGTGTGAATTCCGCGCGCGGCGCGATAGAGTACGGCCGCCTCCTGCACATCGCTCATCAGGCGCATGAGCTGCTCCGGTGCCAGCGGCCGGCTGGCGGTCAACGGCGATTGCTGCTCCGCCAGGTCGTCGAAAGTGACGCCGCCGCCGCAGCCGGAGGTAATGATGACCCGGCGCGGCGCCTCGAAATTGGCGTCGCGCAGCCATACATCCACGCACGTGCCGCTG
>CAZEPA010000238.1:0-5556 GCA_964513955.1 uncultured Anaerolineae bacterium
CGGGTGGGTTTAGGACGCATTGACGACGACTGGCATCGCCTCCACGCTCGCCCTGAGCCTTCGGCGTGAGCCTTCGGCGTGAGCCTTCGGCGTGAGCTCAGTCGAACGCTTGTCGAAGGGCCGGGGCACGCCCGACGGTGCGCCCATCAGGCGCGATTTGAATCGCTCGCTGGCCGCGGAGCACCGCCAGGGCTGTTGACCTCAATCTATGACCCCCGCCGCTTCCGCTCTCGCCAGCACCTCCTGAATAGTCTTGACCAGGGCGCGCGCCGCGGCGGCGCTGAGCTCCACGGCGACCCTCGCCGCGGGGCCTTGCGCCTCGTTGACGAAGTCAATGTTTAGCGCGTGCTCCAGCGGCGCGTGGAACGGATGGTCGAACGACACATGGGCGCGGTCCACGGGGAACCAGCCGGCCGGCCCCTTGCCGCTGCCTTCGACCGCCGCCTGCTGGACAATCATCGTGCACATAGCATCCTCCTTCAGCGGCCCGCGGGCGCGGCCAGGTGCTTGTCCAGGAACGCGAAGATCTTGTTCCAGCCATCCACGGCCTGCTGCTGCCGGTACACCGGCAAATGGTAGTAGAAGAAGCCGTGGCCTGCGCCGGGGTACATGTGAAACTCGTACGGCTTGCCGTGCGCCTTGAGCGCGTCTTCCAACTGAGCAACCTGCGCGGGCGTGGGGCCGCGATCGTCCTCGCCGAACAAGCCCAACAGCGGGCAGGTGAGATCCGCCGCGTAGTCGGCTGGCGAGACAGGCTGCGTGCGAGTCAGCTCCTCTTTGGTCATCACCACGCGGCCGCCCCAGCAATCTATCGCCGCGTCGAAGCCGGGCGCGCGGCACGCCGCCAGGAACGCGTGGCGGCCGCCGGAGCAGGTGCCCCAGATTCCCACCTTGCCGTTGACATAGGCCAGTGAGCGCAGGTAGCGCTGGGCGCCGGCCAGATCAGCCACGACCTGGTCGTCAGGCACGCCTCCTTGACCGCGCACCGCGGCGGCCACATCTTCAACGCTGCCGTGCCCACTGCGGTAGTAGAGGTTGGGCGAGAGCGCCGCGTAGCCGTGGTGCGCGAACTTGCGGGTCGCCTCACGGTACCACTCGTCCCAGCCTGGCAGGTGGTGCACCACCACCATCGCCGGAAATGGCCCAGGGCCTAACGGCCGCGCGAAGTAGGCATTGATGAGATCGCCGTTCGCGCCGGGCACCATGACCGTCTCGGCCAGCATGCCCTCGTACATATCGGTTTGGTACATTGTGCTCTCCTTCAAAGCTTACGGGCAGCCTGCGCATCGCCGCTGGTGATTAGGGCGAGTAACGCATACCGCTGCGACCTGTGATTGGTGAACAATTACGCGCCTTTGACGGCCTTGTCAAAGAAAGCGATCGTGCGCTGCATGGCGAGTTTGAAGTTGCCGCTGATGTTGTGGTTGTCGCCCGCGTAGGTGTAGAGTTCGACCGGCTTCCCCGCTGCCTGCATCTGGGCGAAGAGGGTTTTCGAGGCCGCCACTGGCACTTCCTCATCGGTGACGCTGTGCTGCAATTGCAGCGGGCCGGAAATATCGGTCAGATAGCTGTTGGGTGAGAGCGACGCCCAGAAGGCCGGGTTTCGCTCAGGTGTACCGTATTTCGCAATCAATTCCTGGCGCCAGGGGCGACCGTAAGGCCCGAAGCCGCCCGGCGGGATCGGCGTGGCGCGCGGCGTACGCGTGGGGCGCGCCTGGTTGGCGCTGCGCTCGAAAACGTTCGGATAAGGCGCCACAACGCCGCCCCAGATCACACCGGCCTTGATGTCTTGAACCACAACCATCGCGCGCAGCGTGAGCTGGCCTCCCATCGAATGTCCCCACATCCCGATCCGGTTGGGATCGGCATCCTTGTACGCTTTCACCGACGCCAGGGCATTGAGGACATCATTGGTGTAAGCCGGTGTGCCATAGCCGCCTTCCGGCGGCCCCTCGGAGCTGCCGTGCCCGCGGTAGTCGGACTTGAAGACGATGTAGCCGCTGCGGGCAATGGCATCCACATAGGCCACGTAGCGCTCGGTGGTTCGGTATTGCGCAGGCGGAATGTAGCCGTGGTTGAAGATGATCACGGGCCAGCCCGTCGGCGGCTTGCGCCCGGTGGGCACGGTCATCAGCGCATAGATTTTGTAGCCATCAGAACGATACGACACCACATAGCGCTGATAGTTGTCGCCCGGCGCCAGCGTCTGTTCGAAGACGATGTCGCTGCCCGGATACGTTTGCCCACGCATGACTTCGATCTGGAGCGGATAGGGGTCATGCGAAGGGACGGTTGTCGTGACGGTCGCCGTCTCCGCCAGCGCGGTCGCGACGGGCGCGGTGGATGTGGCCTGGGACACCGGCGTCGCCGTCGGCAGCGTTGGGGTCGGGGAAGGAACGGCCGTCGGCGTTGGCTGCGGGGTTGCAGGCTGCGGCTGCGGTATCACCGCGGCCGATGGCGCGATCGTCGGCTCGTCCGCGGTGATACCACCCGCGCCCGCTTGCGCGCCAGGAATCTCCGCCGGATCGGCTGTGGTCACCGGCGCTCCTCCCACTGCTGGCCGCGTGGGCCGCGGCGTGGCGTTGCCTGCGCAACCAGCCAGCAAGACCACGGCGAGCAGCGTTAGCGCCACCGATCGTTTGATTTCACTTCTCAACATCGTCACCCCTTTGTTTCTCAGTTTAGCATGCCCGCGTCAAGGTTTGATGAAGTCTGCCGCGCCCATCCCCACGCCCTGGCTGCCGCATCTCATCGCCGCGCACAAATCACTTAGGGATTTGGAACCGCAGTTGGCGATTGCCGCAGGATGGGCAGACGCAGGTCGTGCGACTTCCCGTAGCCCTCTGGAAAGAGGTACGTGCCGCGCGCATCGGCCGGTTTGTCTTGCTCGACTGGGATGCGATACTGCTCTGCGTACGGGTCATGGCGAATGCCGGTGACCTGCCAGGAAACCTTCATATTGGGCGCGCCGCCGGCGATCGCGAAGCGGTTGTCCTTGATTTCCTGGGCGATATACAAGCCGGGCGCGGGCGCGCCGATCGCCGTGAGCTGGTAACGAAAGTCCTTGTTCAGCGCCTCGAACCAGGCCGGCAGTTCAACCACAGCCGCGCCCGCAACATCGAGGATAGCCACGCCATCGTAGATATTCTTCATGTCGGGCGACTCGACGAACGAGTGGTTGAGGTACTTGTTGGCCGGATCGAGTGGGTGGTCAATACGAAACGCGCCGGCGTTCTTGTACAGTGTGCCAACCGTCCATGTGTTGCCGTAGAACAACCCGGCATATCCTGTCGCGCTGCCGCCATTGTCGCCGCGAATCGCCTGGCGACCACTGTCGTTGCCGTTGACAATCCCCTCCGTGCCAATATAGGCGGACAGGCCATACACACCGGCGCTGAACGAGGCAAAGGACTCGCCGTAGACGCCGATCTGGGAGTTGCTCCGTCCAGCGACACCGTAGCTCGAGCTGCTAAAGCCGTTCACGCCCCAATTCGCGCTGCTGTTGCCACTCACACCGACGCCGTTGGATGAATTGGCATACACGGCCGTGCCGCCGCTGGCCTCGACATGCAGCTTGCCACCGGTTGGGCTGACCGTGTTGATGCCGACATTGCCGCCAGGGTTCTGTAGGAGCAAGTTCTTGGGCGTAAACGTGCCGTAGTCAAAGCCAAAAATGTACCCCTGTTCGCCGGTAAAGCCGATGCCGATGCCCTTGCCTGCGGCGGCCGGCAGCGGGGTGCTGTCGCCCTGGAACCAACTGGTGCCGACAACGTTGAAGGGCGCTTGCGGTGCGTTGGTGCCTATGCCGACGCTGCCGCCGGCTGGCTGTACAATCAGCGGCTGGCCGTCGGTCGTGCCGATGAAATTGGTCGTTGGGTCGGTGCCCGCGTTACCCGTGAGCAGCCAGCCGGCGCCGCCGCCTGTCCAGGTGCCGGTCTCGCCCCAATGGCTGGCCGCGAGCTGGATGTCAAAGATGTCAATGTCACCGTCATGGTCCACGTCGCAGGTGGGGTCATAGGTTCCGGGTAGACTCAGAGAGCAATCGGCGGCCGTGGGGGCGGATGGCTGCGCCTGCGCCGCGGCCAGGCCGCTGCTCAGGATGAACAGAGCACACAAGGTCACGATGCTTGGATGGAGCTGAAGTGTGAACGGCATGTTGCTAAAGATCCTCCTCAAGGTCATGGTTCGCTGGCATGGATTGCCCAGTGGTGGTCTCAGCCCTTGCTGGCAATTATCGAAACACAGTAGCATAGAAACTGACCATGATCTGTGAGAAATAGAGCTTTCGCACGATTCCAAAGCCTCAAACACGACGTCGTTCGCATCGGTATCCGCGGCAGTCAAATTGATCGAGTCGCCAGACCTTCGCCAGATTCGCCGCCACTATCGCACGGTCGCCAGGCAGCTTTCGCTGCGCGGCCTGCCGTCGTCGCTCAAGTCGTTGCCCGCGCCGCGCGTCGTCATTGACGTGCCCTATCACCTGCGGCGGTGATCGAAGGCTGGGCGACTGCTTACTCGGCAACTAACACACCCCACGATCACCGGGTACGCCATCAGATTGTTGCCACTTATCGCGTTGAGACTCCCTATGCTATAATCTGCAGTGTTGTATTCATCATCCCATCCTTGAACCGGAGGTCACATTCAGCATGGTACGTTTGGAGTTGTTGCGCCGCATCAGCAGCGATCCGCATATCGGCGGCGGCAGACCATGTATTCGCGGAACCCGCATTTACATAGATATCATTCTCGATGGCATGGCTGAGGGATTGACGGCCGAGCAAATCATAGACCATTATCCTCAGCTAACCCAGGCCGATATTCGTGCTACACTCGCGTATGCCGCTGAACTCACGCGCGAGACAGTATGGAAATTGGCCGCATGAAACTTAAACTCGACGAAAACCTCTCGCGTCATCTCAAGGCGCGTCTTTACGATCTGGGGCATGATGTAACAACGACCGCCGATGAACAGCTACTATCGCAACCAGACACAGTCGTCGCGGCCGCTGCTCGCGCCGAAGATCGCATTCTGTTGACGCTCGACATTGAGTTTGCTGACCTGCGTAAGTATCAGCCTGGCACTCACCCCGGCATCGTTCTGTTTCGGCCATCTAGTTTTGGACCACTGACCGTCAATCGTTACGTGGAAGACTTCGTGCGCGCCACCGACCTAGAAACACTGCGAGGATGCGTCGTAGTCGTTGATTCAACGAAAGTACGTATTCGGCGTCCGGCTTCAGAATCGTGATGATTGATTAAGGAGTAGGAGGTAAGTTGGCGAACTTATGAACGGAAACACTTTTGTAGCCTTCTTGCTGCGTTCGCCCCTGCATGGCCTGCTCAGCGGCAACACCCTGCTCATCACCGTGACCGGCCGCAAGACGGGCCGGCCAATCACCACCCCGGTCAACTACGTGCGCGACGGCGACCGGCTGTGGGTCATTTCCAACCGTGACCGCACCTGGTGGCGCAACCTGACCGTCGGCGCACCGGTGGTCGTGCGCGTGCGTGGTCGTGACCTGCGCGGCGCGGCCGAGGCGATGCTAGATCCGG
>CAZEPA010000238.1:5566-6702 GCA_964513955.1 uncultured Anaerolineae bacterium
GTGTCATTTCCAACCGTGACCGCACCTGGTGGCGCAACCTGGCCGGCGGCGTGACGGTGCGCGTGCGTGGTCGTGACTTGCGCGGCGTGGCCGAGGCGCTGCTGGAGCCGCAAGTGGTCGCCGCCCGTCTGCCCACCTATCTGCGGGGCATGCCCATGGCCGCGCGTGCGTTGGGCGTGCGGCCCGCGCGCGGTCAAGCGGACGCCTGGCAGCCGGAGGACCTGGCCCGCGCCGCGGCCACGCGCGTGCTGATCGAAATCCGGCTGGAGAGAGCGTGAAACCGGTTCCGAACAAAGGTTTGACACTCCCGGTGCGATAGGCTATACTGCGCGCATGGAGGGTTCATGATGAGCACAACTTTCACCGCGATCTACGAGAAGGGGGTCTTGCGCCCCCTGCTGCCGCTGCTCCTGCCAGAACATGCGACTGTCGAGGTACGCATCATCTCACGGTTCGTTCGGGTCGAAAATGAAGTGGCTGACCGCCAGCGGGTAATCGAAGCCCTACGGGATGCCGGCCTCATCAAGCCGCAACCTGCCCTTGAATCTATAGGTCCCGTGTCCACGGCAGAGATAGCCGCCGCCGCGACAGCGTTGGCGTTGGGCGGTTCTCTCTCAGAGCTCATCATCGCCGAACGGGCGGAATCGTACTAATGGCGAACTCCTTCTACTTTGACACCAGCGCTCTCGGCAAACGCTATGTGAACGAAACCGGGTCGGCCTGGGTACATGCACTGATGACGGCGAGATCGGGCTATGCAGTGCTCACCGCTCGCATCACGATGGTCGAAATGTACAGCGCGCTGGCGCGGCGCAAACGGGAAGGGTCGGTGCCGGCCGATGCTTGCGTCATTGCTGAGCGGGCGTTCACGACACATAGCGCCACCGAGTACCAGTTTATCGAGTTGGACCTACGTATCATCCTTCGCGCACGAGATCTGCTCGACCGATTTCCCCTACGGGCTTACGATTCGGTTCAACTTGCCTCAGCACTGGCCGCCAATCAGGCCCTCGTTGAACGTAAGCTACCGCCGTTGGTCTTCGTCTCAGCGGACGACCGCTTGCTGACAGTCGCCGCGGCCGAAGGATTGGTCACCGACAACCCAAACCTTCATTCATAGGCGTGTTTGCCCTCCT
>CAZEPA010000239.1:0-6693 GCA_964513955.1 uncultured Anaerolineae bacterium
ACCATACCAACCTGACCCAGCGCCTGGTCAAGACGCCGAAGCTTTGTTTTCTCGATACGGGCCTGGCCGCGTATCTGACCGAATGGGCCAGCCCGGAGACATTGGAGGCTGGGGCCATGTCCGGTTCGATCCTGGAGACCTGGATCGTGGCTGAGCTGCTCAAGAGCTATTGGCACAACGGTCGCCGGCCGCCGTTCTATTACTACCGCGATAAGGACCAGCGCGAGGTTGACCTGCTGATGGTACAGGACGGGATCATCTATCCGCTGGAGATCAAAAAGTCCGCGTCGCCGAGCAGGGCGGATGTCCGGCACTTCGCCGCATTGGAGCGGCTGGGGTTGCCCCTGGGGCCGGGCGGTCTGATCTGCCTGGCAGAGCAGTCGTTGCCGCTTACGACGTCAGCCCACTCTATTCCTGCCTGGGTCATCTGAACGCGGTGCTCCGCCCAAGCAAGGCTGCGCCGATGGCAGGATGACTCAATGCCGGAGCCGCCCGAAATCGCCAGCTCCAGGGTTCAATCTCCGACAGAATAAGGTGGGGGTTTGACAGCCTCAAACACCGTAGGTAAAATGTAGCTACTTTGACAGCTACAAACGTGAGGTGTTGCGATGCCCACCATTGGTATAAGGGACTTGAAGAACCAGGCAACGGAGATTTTGCGCGTCGTGCGCGAGGAAGGGGCCGAATACATCGTGACCTACCACGGCCATCCGGTCGCCATGCTTCTGCCGGTGGACGCGGCATGGTTGCAGGCGGAGCAAGCACGAGCCGCCCGGGCGGCCCGGCCCAGCCCTAATTTGCTCGCGGAGCTAGAGGCGCTGCGCGCTGAAATTGACGCGAGTTGGCGCTCCGACAAAACTGCAGTCGAGTTGATCGCGGAAGGAAGGCGTTAACGATGTTCATCGTAGACGCCAGTGTGCACATCGCCGACATGCGGCCTGCAGAACCCTCTCATCGAGAGGCGCGTGCCTTTCTAGACCACGTGCGTCAGAACGGTGAGCAGGTCTATGGGCCGATGATCGTCCTTGCCGAGGTCGCCGCTGGTATCTCGCGCGGCACAGGCCGACCGCGCCTGGCACGATGGCTGACAGGTCTACTTCAGCGCACCCCGAATTTCACCTTTGTGCCTATAGATGAGACACTGGGAGAACTGGCGGCGGAAATGGCGGCCGCGCACCAGATTCGAGGGTGTGACGCCGTCTATGTGGCCCTGGCGCAGCATCTGGGGGCGATCCTGGTGACCCTGGACGGTGAACAACGCCAGCGCGCACCAGAAGCGGTTGTTGCGCGCACCCCTGGGGCGGCGTTGGCGGCTTTCACTCAGCGTGCTTCCAGCCAGGGAGAGGATGAATAATGCCGCCGAGCACATTTTGGATAAGCTGCAGCTCGCGTTTTACTCCGACTCCGTGAATGCGGCGCTGAGGGCATTGGAGGTCGAATGACGCCGGGAGAAGCTGGCCTGTGAGTCCTGCAATTGAGTCCCTTCATGAACGGCAGAAGCGACGTGTGTCGAGCCTTGGCTGGAAACAGGGGGCGTGAGATGAGACCGCCTGATCAACTCGACGTAGCATCTCTCGACTTGCGAGCAGACGAACATAAGCGGGTTCAGCAGTTGTGGGATCGGTTTCGACCCTACGCCGATGCGAATTTTGCACAGGAATTGGTGGGTCATTTTCTTGAACGTTACTGGGAGATGTGCCTGGTCTATGTGATCTTGCGACGCGGCATGCTCCTGCAAGAACGGAGCACGGCAGGTGGGCCAGACATAGGCGTTCAGAATCCTGGCGCGATCAATCCATTGCGACACGGCTGGCTGAGGCTTGGCCGAGAGTGTTGGATGAGTGAGAACACGCTGCACATCAAGTCGTGGTCTAGATCAAGGAAGGGCTGAATGCAGGCCGACGCCATCTCATGACCCACAAGTGGGATTGCGTCTTCATGGACACGCGCAACTTCCGCGGCGCAGACGCACCGCGGAAGTGCGTTACTCGTGTTCGGGAAACCCATTTCATCTATACCCTAGCTTCTGCCTCAACTCATCGGACTCTGCGGCCGTGATGGCCCCCTCGGCGGCGGCAGTCGGCGCAGCATGGCCTGAGCAAGTTACCTTCTCTGGCTTCACCGCATGGGGTCACGCGGCGGCGGGCGCTGGTGCAGGCGTCAACATGGCGGCAAACTCGGCCATGTCGAGGGTCTCAACTTCCATAAGCCGCTGCGCCACGGCGCTGAGCTTATCCTTGTAGGTAGACAGAATAGCGTGTGTGCGTTCGTAGGCTTCGTCAATGAAACGGCGCACTTCCTTGTCAATCTCACGCGCCACTTGCTCGCTGTAGTTGCGCTGCTCGCTGATTTCCCGCCCCAGGAAAATCATTTCCTCACGCTGTCCAAACTGCAGCGGTCCCATGGCGTCGCTCATCCCGAATTGGGTAACCATCTGGCGGGCGAGCTTGGTGACGCGCTCCAAGTCGTTACTGGCGCCGGTGGTCACGTCGCCGAAGATGATCTCCTCGGCTACCCGTCCACCGAGCAAACCGGCCAATTCGTCGCGATACTTGTCACGCGAATAGAGCACTCGATCTTCCTTTGGCAGCGGCATGGTGTAGCCCAGGGCCATACCGCGAGAAATGACGCTGATCTTGTGCACAGGATCGCAGTTAGGCAGCATGTGCATCACCACGGCGTGCCCCGCCTCGTGGAAGGCAATGACTTCCTTCTCGTGCGCTGAAATCAGGCGGCTGCGACGCTCTGGCCCCGCGATCACACGTTCGATTGCTTCCTGGAACTCCGACATGCCAATGCCGCGCTTGTTGCGACGTGCAGCCAAAATCGCGCCTTCATTGACCATGTTTTCCAGATCAGCCCCAGCGAAACCGGGCGTTTGCCGGGCCAGCGTCTCCAGGTTCACATCGGGCAGCAGGGGTTTGCCTTTGATGTGCACTTCCAGGATTGCCTTGCGGCCCTTCATGTCTGGACGATCCATGACCACCTGACGGTCGAAACGGCCGGGGCGCAGCAGCGCCGGATCCAAAATGTCTGGTCGGTTGGTCGCCGCAATAATGATGACATTCGTGTCGGTATCGAAGCCATCCATCTCGACCAGCAGCTGGTTGAGGGTCTGCTCACGTTCGTCGTGGCTGCCGCCCAGGCCTGCGCCGCGGTGGCGGCCGACTGCGTCAATTTCATCAATGAAAACGATGCACGGACTGTTGCGCTTCGCCTGTTCGAATAGGTCACGTACGCGGCTGGCGCCGACGCCGACGAACATCTCGACGAACTCAGAGCCGGAGATGGAAAAGAAGGGCACACCCGCCTCTCCGGACACAGCCTTGGCCATCAGCGTCTTGCCGGTGCCTGGGGCGCCGATCAGGAGCACGCCCTTGGGGATGCGCGCGCCGAGCGCGGCGAATTTCTGCGGCTCTTTGAGGAACTCCACCACTTCTTGCAGCTCTTCTTTCGCCTCTTCGCAGCCAGCCACATCGGCAAAAGTCACGGTCGGTTTGTCGCCGGTGAACATGCGCGCGCGACTCTTGCCAAAAGCAAAGGCCTGATTGCCCGCGCCTTGCGCCTGGCGCATCAGGAAGAAGAAGAATGCGCCTACCAAGACCAGGGGCAGCAAGGTGCCCAGAATGGCGCCCCAGTTTTCCCAGCGGCTTGGCGCCACCACTTCCACGGCAACCGCCTGCCGTTTGTCTTCGGGCACACCCAGATCCTTGAGCGTGTCGCCCAGGCCGACGCCGTCTTCCTTACGCGAGATGGCGCTGGTTGATTTATACTCTGGTTTATAGGTGATCTGTAATTCGTTGCCCTTCACAGCGATACGCTGCACCACACCGGCTGTTACTTCACGCGCCAGATCGGCGATCGCAATCTCGGTCACATTGGGTCGCGTGCGCGAGAATGACGTGAAGATAAACGCCGCCAGCGCCGTTAATAGGAGCAAATAGACTAATCCATTGCGGAACACTTTGGGAACCATCTCTATCGAATTTCCTCCGCCAAATCGTTCAATTCTTGATTCTTTCGACTGCTAAAATCATGAATGGTAACAGATCCATCAATATCAGTATCGCACGGTGCGTCAAGCAGCGCCGTAGCGTGACTTACCAACGCACCGGCCTGCGCCGCGATGCTCATCAAGGCAAGTTGGACGGCTCTTCTGCCAACGCAAGCGTGATCGTCTGTTCTTTGCCATCGCGCAGCAGGTGCAAGGTGACCTCTTGCCCCA
Organism: uncultured Anaerolineae bacterium; assembly: GCA_964513955.1. GTDB lineage: Bacteria > Chloroflexota > Anaerolineae > SSC4 > Amarolineaceae > Amarolinea. The sequence goes on from CAZEPA010000239.1 coordinate 4,226, forward strand.
CGTCGGTCTTGCCTTCCAGGTAAGCGTCGAGGTCTTTCCAGGTGTGCAGCGGCTGTTCATCAATCGCCGTGATGATATCGCCGCCAACGTACATGCGGCGGTTGCCAATCACCACCTCCCGCTTGGCGCCCTGAATACCGGCTTTCAGCGCCGGACTTGCGTCATACAGCTGCGCCACGAGCAGGCAATCCGCCACGGGCAGCGTGAGCTGCTGAGCCAGGCGTGGGGTGATGTCATAACCGATCGCGCCCAGCCAGGGGTGAGGATAACTCCCGCGTTCGATCAGCACGGGCACGACTTTCTTGACGGTGTTGACGGGGATGGCAAAACCAACGCCGGCGCTGGTGCCGCTTGGGCTAAAAATGGCCGAGTTTACGCCAATCAGCCGTCCCAGACTGTCGAGCAAGGGGCCGCCTGAATTGCCGCGATTGATCGAGGCATCGGTTTGGATGGCCCCCCGCAGGACCTGATTGTCGGTCTCGATGGTGCGATTCAGCGCGCTCACCACACCCGTCGTCAGGGTGCGTTCGAACTGACCAAACGGGTTGCCAATGGCAATGGCCGTCTGCCCCACGCGCAGCGTGCTGGAATCGCCTGTTACCAAGGGCTCAACGCCAGCCGGCAGCGCATCCACCTGGATGACCGCCAGGTCGTTGCGCGGGTCCGCGCCGACCACCTTCGCGTTCACGGCGTTGTCGTCGCCAAAATTAACGGCCAACGAATCGGCATTCTGCACCACATGGTAATTAGTGACAATGTGCCCCTCGGTGTCCCACACGAAGCCGGAGCCGCTGCCTTCTTCGGGATAGGCGCCAAAGAAGAACGATTGCACGATGACGCGACTGGTGATATTGACCACAGCCGGGCTGGCGTGTTCATACACACTGATCACGCGTTCTTCTCCCAAGTCCGCGCCAGCCGGGGCCGCCAGCGGATCAGGGGTCGCTGTCACCACAATGACCACAGGCGTGGATGTAGGCGCCGGCGTTGAGGTAGCCAGGCGCGGCAGGCTGGGCAGACGCAGCGGCCCGCAGGCCAACGCAGCCAGAGCCAGCAGGACAAATACCAACACGATTGAAAACCGACGCACGTAAGCCTCCAAGTCGCGGCCGCTTGGTTGCGGTCTCAACTTTTGCTTGGAAGATGTAAGCGGGCAGCAACCGCCGCGCCCAGGATGCCGGCATTATCGCCAAGCTGCGAAAGAACGATCTTCACCTGGCTGGCATCGCGGCGCTGCGTGAAATGCTGATAGGCCGCCCGGCGAATGGGCTGCAGAAAGTCCTCGCCGAGGGCCTCAATCACGCCGCCGCCCAAGACAATCAGCTCAGGATCGAGAAAATTGACCAGACTGGCCAGATGTAAGCCGAGGTAGTATTGCACCCGCGTCAACACTTCGACAGTCAAGGTGTCGTTGCTTTTCCATGCCTGCGCCAACACGCCGCTGCTCAAGCGCTCGACGCCGCCATCAGCTAACGCCTCCGCCAGGGTGGTTTTGCGGCCTGCTTGCATGGCCGTGCGCAGGCTGTTCACGATCGCCGTGCGGCTGGCCAGGGCCTCGATGCAGCCGCGGTTGCCGCAGCCGCAATACGGCCCCTCCGCCAGCACAATCATGTGGCCGATTTCGCCCGCGGCGTGGCGCGCGCCGCTGCGCAGTTGGCCGCCGATGATGAGGCCGCCGCCGATGCCTGTACCGACAAAGACGCCAATGACGTCCTTGGCCCCACGGCCAGCGCCATAGACAAATTCTCCCAGGGTGCCCACGTTGACATCGTTGTCCAGGAATACTGGCACGCCCAGTTGCTCGCTCAGCGTCTTGGCCAACGGCACATTTTCCCATCCATTCAGGTTGGGCGCCATCAGCACCGTGCCCGTGTCGGGATCAATTGGCCCTGGGGCGCCAATGCCCACCGCGCGCACATCGGTGCGCGCGACCTTGGCGCTGCCCAGCGCATCGTCAACTGTTTTTACGATGCGCTCGATGACACTCTCGATGCCCGTTTCGGGTTTCGTCTTGCGCTTGGCCTGGCCCAAGATCTTGCCATCGGCGGTCACAACAGCGGCCAGAATTTTGGTGCCGCCCAAGTCCACGCCTACCACCAGGTCGTTTGTCTTTTCACTCTCTTTGGCCATCGCTCTTACCTTCTTCCGTCCACCGGCCGCCAGTTACCTACTTGCTTCTTCTTCAACCGCAGGTGATGTCGCTGTGTTGAGAATTTCACACGGCTGCACCTCTCCAAGCATCAGCATCAAGTCGGCCAACTCAATGGGGAGGTCCGCCACAATGACCTGACCATCGGCCGTGAGGTAGATTTCGGTCTCAGTGCTGAATGACAATGCCGGGGGCACGGTCCGATTCGTAGTACTCACCGGTTTTCTTCTCCTGATCTACCCGCCCCAGGATTTCTAGCAATTGGGAGATGCTCTCGCACTGCGCACCCTTGATCCCCTGGATGGTGTACTCAATCCGC
>CAZEPA010000240.1:0-6693 GCA_964513955.1 uncultured Anaerolineae bacterium
AGATGCCGTTCCACTGATCCTGGTGTCGGCTGTTTTGCGCGAACCCACGCATGATTTGTTGTCCGATGTGCCGGCGGACGCGATTGATGCCTTCTTAACGAAGCCTATCCAACCCGCGGTCATATTGGAATATGTTCAGCGTTTGCTCAGGCAACGACTCGCTGACGTTCATCGCGCGCCCGCATCATAGATCGGCGCGCCACGCAGACCGTCGGCCGCCAGGGCTGCGAATCAGGATTAGGGTGATCGGCATAGCGCCGACGACGCGGGATATTGCGGCCGCGGCCCCGCCGTTGCCTGCGATGGCCGTCGCTCACCGGCTTGACGTTGCCAAGCGCAGCGGATCACCAAGCGGCCGCTACGCCAATCCAGGCCCCTGAAGGCGCATCACTTCCCAGACGAGTTTCGCGCCCATAGGCAGCCCTACTGAGGAAAGCGGCGAAAACTACCAAGAAGGAAAGACCGAGGGAGGAAGACTGCATGAGTAAAATCCTAGTGGTGGACGACGACCCCGATTTCGTGGAAGTGATGCGGACAGTGCTTTCTGTGGATGGGCACCAAGTGGTGAGCGCCGGCAGCAGCGCCGATGGAATGCGCCAAGTTGTGCGTGAGCAGCCTGACTTGGTGATTCTCGATGTCATCATGTCAACCGTCCTCGATGGCATCACCATGAGCCAACGCATGGGCGATGACCCCGATCTGCGCCACGTGCCAATTATCATGGTGACATCCATTGCAGACACCGACTACGCAGCCCTGTTCCCTCTGTCGGATTACATTCATATTGATGCTTTCTTATCCAAGCCGGTCAATCCGCGAGAACTACGCGACAAGGTGAATCAATTGCTCACAGCCGTGTTGACACCGGCTTAGGAGATGGCCCAGCATGAATGCAAAAACGCGTATCGGCGGCATCCTCAAAAACCAAACCCTCGCTCGCATCAGTGTCATTGGCTTGCCAGATCGTCCGGGCGTAGCGGCAGCGATTCTGGGCGCACTGGGCGATGCTCGGGTCAATGTAGATTTCATCATTCAATGCGTTGATCTGAACCAGCAGGATCATTTCGTGCTGTGCATTCAGCGCGATGAACTGCCTGAGGCCCTGCGCGTCGTCGAAGAGTCTACCCGCGAGGTGCGGGCGCGCAGCATTGTCCACGATAGCCGGGCCGCCAGCATCGCCATCTTTGGCCCAGATTTTCGTGAGCGCCCTGGCATTGCCGCAACCATGTTTCGGGCCTTAGCGCAGGCCGGCATCAACATCGAGGCCATCAGCACTTCCATTTCAACCGTCACCTGCATCATTGCCGAGGCGAGCTTGCAAGACGCGCTGGCAGCGATCAATCGCTATTTCGACGTGCCACAGTAACCCCCGGCTTTGGCAGGAGGAAATGTCTTGTCAATCTCACGGGTCACGACGCTGTTTACGTCGTTTCGTCAGGAATTGGGCGATCGTATTGATTGGCTGGTGCGGCTGCGTTGGATCGCGGTAGGCGCCACACTGCTGATCATCGCGATCAGCAACCTGCGCTTGCCCGGCGTCCTGCCCATCGGCTGGTTGCTGGTTGCCGTTGGAACCTTCGCGTTCTATAACCTCCTGATTTGGGGTTATCGGCGCTATGTGCTCCGCACCACGCAGAGCGACGCGGAGACTCGCCAGGCGACATGGTTGGTCAGATTGCAGATCGGCATGGACATGCTGTGTGTGACCTGGCTCCTTCACCTGGCCGGCGGCGTCGAAAATCCTTTCTATCTCTATTATCTGATGCTGGTGGGCTTGGCCAGCGCGCTGCTGACCCAAGGCGAGGCCTTCTGGTTTGCGGGCTTCTGCAGTCTGCTCTATGCTGGCCTCACCGCCGGTGAATACTATGGCGTGCTTCCGCATTTTCACCTGACAGGCCTGATTGACGAGGGCTTTCACCAACGCGATACGTTCCTGATCGCCAAGGTGTTTGGCCTGGTTTCCACCGCTTTTTTCGAAGCATTCTTCACATCGAGCATTGTCCAGCGCCTGCGCGAGAGAGATCGCGAGCTGCGTCAGAGTAATCAGCGTTACGTGGCCCGCTCAGAGCACATGAAGGATTTGAACAGGCAACTGCGCCAGGCGAACGCCGAGTGCAAGGCGCAGCGCGACCAACTGACGCTGCTGAATGCCCAGCTGAGCCATGCCAATCAGGCGCTTGAAACCCACGCGCAGGAACTGACCGAATTGAATGTGCGCCTGGAAGAGGCCGAGGCCGCCCGCACTCAGTTTACGCTGTTGGTAACGCACGAGCTGCGCGCGCCCGTGGCTGCCATCCAGAGTTACCTCAAACTGATTCTGGAAGGCTATGTGCCAGCCGAGCAGCAGGGCGCGATTTTGGAACGCGCCGAAACTCGCGCCATGGAGCAGTTGGCCCTTATTGGCGACCTGTTGGAACTGGGGCGCGTGCGCGAGCGCAGCCGCAGCCGCATCGAAGTTCTCAAGGTCGAAGATGTGCTGGCCGGAGTCTTGGACTCATTGCACGCTCAGGTGCAAAGCGCCCAGGTTGCCCTGGAGACGCAAATTGGCGCCAATCTGCCGCTGCTGCGCGCCAATCCAGACCAGTTAAAGAGCCTATGGATGAACTTGATCAGCAACGCGATCAAATACACGCCGCCGGGAGGCCGTGTACGCGTCAGTCTGCAGCGCGACAACGGCCACCTGGTGGGTGAAGTGACCGATAGCGGCATCGGCATCCCGCTCGAGGCGCAACCGCACATCTTCGGTGAGTTCTATCGCGCAGACAACGCAAAAGCGCTGACACGCCAAGGCACTGGCCTGGGCCTCGCCATCTGCAAGCAGATTGTCGAGCAAGCGGGCGGGCAGATTGGCTTCCAGTCCATACCCGGTCAAGGCACTTCGTTTATCTTCCGCCTTCCGACCCAGGCAAGCGGGGAAAACGGCGCGGCTCATGAATCAGCGGCGCACGGGACGGCCGCTGAATGAAGTTGGCGCCTGCCACGGTTCCAAAAGCCAATGGCCTAGGCCTCATCATGCGTCCGGGCCAGCCGTTGATACGCCGCCAACCAACGCTCCGCCTCGTGCGGCGAATGCAGGTGAATCACGGTGAGGTGGCGGTAAGCAGGCTGCTGAACAAGCAGCGGCATCTCGCGCCGCCGCTGCTGATAGGTGTGTAAGGCCCAGAGGATGATCGAGTCTCGGCTTAGTTGTGCGGCCAGCGTCTCACGATTGCCGCTCCACAATTGCTCGCGCAACGCCACTCGTCGCACCGTGCGACCAACCAGGCGCCACAAGATAACAGCCAGTGCATAATCGAGCCAGATCAGCGTATCAGCCTGACCCCAGACGATGTCGCGCACGGCGCTGTAGTTGCCGTCGGCGGTCCAAGCCGTTGCGGATACCGCCGCGCGAGCGCGTTCCCGGAAGACTTCCACCGGCGCTTCTTGCCAGTTTGCCTCCCAGTGCAAAGCGTCCAATTCGATGTGCGGCACCCCCAGGGCCAACGCCAGGCGTCGAGCGAGGGTCGTCTTGCCTGAACCGGTCGTGCCAACAACCACAATACGCTGCATGATGGTCAATCGTCAGTAGACCTGGTTCGTCATCACACCGCCATCCACCGTCAGGCTGGCGCCGGTGATCCAGCGGGCGCCAGCCGATGCCAGGAACAAACAGGCATCGGCGACATCCTCTGGCCGCCCTAACCGGCCCAGGGGCGCGGCCGCCAGGTAACGTGCAACGCCCTCGGCCCAGCTCTGCTCTAACCCCTCGCGCCAGATCAGCCCTGGCGCCACCGCGTTGACCCGAATGTTGAAGCGGCCCAATTCGGCGGCTGCGGCGCGTGTCATCATGAAGACCCCGGCTTTGGACGCGCTGTAATGACTATGTTGGGGCGCTGGATTTTCCGCTTCGATCGAGGTGATGTTGACGATGGCGCCCCCTTCACCCTGGCGAATCATCTGCCTGGCAACGGCCTGCGTGCACAAGAAGGCGCTGCGCAGGTTAGCGTTGATAACGGCGTCCCACTGCGCCAGAGGCATGTCCACCAGAGGAGCCTGGGGATAGATGCCTGCGTTGTTGATGAGCGTATCAACCCGGCCATAACGCGCCACGGCTTGCTCCACCAGGCTGCTCACCGGGCCTTCCTGAGTCAAGTCGGCCAGCAGCGCCAATGCTTGCCCGCCTGCAGCCTCGATGCGGCGCACCACAGCCAGCGCGTCGTCTCGGTTTGCATGGTACTGAACGACAACCTGTGCGCCGGCCTGCGCAAAACGCTGCGCGATGCCTTGCCCCAGTCCGCCGCTGCCTCCAGTCACCATGACGACGCGGCCTTGAAAGTCCAGCAAGGAATCGAGGTCAGGTATGTGCATGGGCTATCCCTATTATTGACATCATATGAGCGATCCGTTTCACGCGCACCCAGGTTGGCCGCCGCGTCAGGCATTTAGGCGTGCGTAAGCGTCCTGATGAGGTCCGCCTGTTCGGGATAAGTGGCCAAGAGCCGCGCCCGTTCGCCCAGCTCAAAATCCTCCGGCGCAAAGGCCGGCGCCATCGTGGTGCCCATGAGCGCCAGCCGTCCACCGGGGCGCACGCGTGAGCCTTGCCATACCCCGGCCGGCGCCACGAGCTGCACCTGTTGGCCGGCTTCCAAGTCTGACCCGAGGATGACCACCTGACCGACGCCATCAGGGTAGAGGAGGAGCAGTTCCACGGGGTCGCCCAGATAGAAGTGATAGACTTCATCGGTGCGCAGGCGATGCATGGCAGAAAAATGCTCATCGAAGAGCAGATAGTAGATCGCGCTGGAGATCGCGCGGCTGCTGCGTGGGCCAGCGGCCGCCGTTTCCTCCATTGCCGGCCCCGTATACGTGCGTCGAAAAAAGCCGCCTTCGCCCGCCAATGGTTCCAGGTTCAGCAGCGCCATGAGGCGCGCGGGTGTCAACATGCGGCGCCTCTATGGTTCAATGTCATACAACACGGTCAACAGCCGGTCATACTCGGTTTTCAAAAGCGTCGAAACTTCACGCGCCGCGCGCGCCAACCAGGGCAGGTCGTTTCCGCGTGCGCTGTACATCTGGCGAATGTGCGCGGCCAGCAGTTGTTCCGCGGGCAGCTCGCCTTCCGCGGCCAGCAGCAGACGAAAATAGGTCAGCTGATCGCTAAACGCGATCATGGTTTGCAGATCGCAGGGTAAGACTGAAAAGTGCAGCGGCGGCGGCTGTGCGGGCAGGCGCTGGCGCAGACGGCCAAGCGCGTCGCGATATCCTACCAGCAGGGCGCTAAACTCGGTGCGCAGTGTCTTTGCCAACTGCGGATGGTGCTGATAAATGGCGCTGTCATAGGCGTCGTCAGTGCTGCGGCGCACCACCCTCCGCCCTGGATCGAGACCGCCCGTATTGCCGAAGCTGACGACCGCGTAGGTGGCCTGTCCAGCCGTCGGCTGCACCTCCACCAGGCTGCCAAGCGGCGGCGGCTGATGCAGCGTGAAGCTTTCCGCCACGAAGCTGCTGGTATTAGTTGCGATAATTTCGCCACAACGCTCCATCATACAATTCTTTCCTGTTGCTGTTTCCTAAACGGGCAGCCCCGCCAGAGGCTGTGCGTTCTTAGATGCTGCGCTCGCGTTTGCTGCGATCTTTCAGCGAGCGCGTCACAAAAATCTGCTGTTGAGCCAACGCTTCTTCTAGCAAACGCTCAACCAACTGTCGGTCGCCCGTGTTGATGACGGCCTGCTCGTGGGCTTCGACCAGCGCCGGGGGGAAGCCGCGGCCCCGGCGGCACTGATCCACCACCAGCGCATGCACCCGATTGAGCAGCGTCGCATCATCGGCAACCCACTGCGGCACCTCGACGCGGCCAATTTCCCCGCCCACATTCACGTAGAAAAACAGGATCTGCTGCGCCGGATTTGGGTAGAACTTACGCACCACAGGTTGGCGGCTCATCCACAGGCCTGTGCGCTCGCCGTCCTCAAGCCAGGTCGTGAACAAGCGCCGGTCTTCCAGCGGTACAATCGGCGCGCAGGCGGCGATGCCCAGATCATGCAAGGTGGTGCAGCGCGCGCAGACAACCGGGTCATCCGGGCACATCCCAACGCGCAGCGCGTTGACAACTTCATCACTTCCTGGAAAACTGATGTAGCTGGCGACCGGCGCCCGACGTTCGCGCAACGCCTCCATCGCCTCCAAGTAAGGCCCGAGAAAGCGATTGCGCACATCTTCGCTCAGGCCAGGACTGTCCAGTCCCCACAAAATCAGCGTGCCATCGCGCAGCGCCACCACGTCTGGTTCTGTCGCCGCTTCTACCGCCAGCAGCAGGATTTCCATTTCCGACACCGCCATCTTCACGGCAACCAGCGCGCCGTCAATGGGCAGGGTCTGATATTTGGGCGACACGTAGACATCCTCGTCCGCGTAGAACAACTGACACTGGCTGCCCAGTTCAGCGTCCGCGTGAGCGCCATAGGTCAGAATGGCGTAGCCAGAGTTCACCACGTAGTAGCGCACAGGGCTATGCCGATCAGGATAGATGGCTGAGCCATCCGAGGCCACGACGCAGAAATCATCGCCCTGACTGGGCAATGGATAGCGATTGGTCAACGGCTCCAGGGGATAGCCAACCAACCAGGCGGGGCGCGCTTTGGGATCATCCAGGCGCGCCCGCACCAGATCCACCCGGCGCTGCTTGCCTTCCCAGCCGATCCGCACGGGCCCCAC
>CAZEPA010000241.1:0-6688 GCA_964513955.1 uncultured Anaerolineae bacterium
TGAGGGAGGTCTTACCGCAACCGCTGTGCCCAACCAGCGCGATGTTGCGGATATTTTTCGTCGCGTAAGTCCCCATCAATCCTCCATTGGCTTGTTAGTTATAGACTTTCGTAATGTATCAGTGCTTGGTTAAGTCAATCTTGACGCTTGCGCCAACCGCCGGCCCAACGAGAATCACGGATTACATGCGACCCTAACAAAGCACCTGGCAACCTAGATCGAGCTGTGCTCATCACGACGCCAGCGGGAAAATCCCATCAAAGTCAAGCGCGTGCATGATATGCCGCCAGCTTGATCGGCTGACGGCAATAAGCGCATTTTAACCGAGAACACAAAAAATGTCAATCATGATACGAATCTGGCGCACCGGCGCGTGGGGTCATGTAACCGAGGTGCGCCGCCGTCCGTTATGATCAGGGCCTATTGTCATGCTCCTCTACTCTCTCTCGTTTCGTCTTCGGCGTTTTACGTATCAGTTGGCGCATGGTATAATGGCGCCATAGGCGCGCACGGGCGCAATGCTCGCCAGTTCGGCGCCAATGACCGCGGCCTGACATGCTGGCAGGCCGATTTTTTCGTCAAAGTCCATCCCCGTTGGAGGAGAGTCCGAGTTGTTTAGTCCACTCAACTGGCTGTTAGGCCTGTTTTCGCTCGATATTGGTATTGACCTGGGCACGGCAAACACCCTGGTCTGCGTACGGAACCAGGGAGTCGTCATTAACGAACCATCCGTGGTTGCCATCGAGAAAAAATCCAAAAAGGTGCTGGCCATCGGCGCTGAGGCGAAAGAAATGGTCGGTCGCACACCGGCCAACATTGTCGCGGTGCGCCCCTTGCGCGATGGCGTGATCTCGGATTTTGATGTCACCGAGCAGATGCTCCATCATTTCATTCGCAAAGTTCACGAACGCAGTCTGCTGCGGATTCCCCGACCACGCGTCGTGGTTGGCATTCCCAGCGGCGTCACCGAGGTTGAGAAACGTGCGGTGCATGACGCTACCGTCAGCGCCGGCGCCCGCGAGGCTTACCTGGTTGAGGAACCCATGGCGGCCGCGATCGGCGCAGGCCTGAAGGTGACCGATGCCAAAGGCTCGATGATCGTGGACATTGGCGGCGGCACGACCGAAGTGGCCGTCATTGCCCTGGGCGGAATCGTTGTCGCGCGTTCGATTCGGGTGGCCGGCGATGAGATGGACGAAGACATCATTGCCTATGCAAGGCAAAAATACAACTTGCTCATTGGCGATCGCACGGCGGAACAGGCCAAGATCGAGGCCGGCTCGGCCTACCCTCTGGAACAGGAAATCACCTACACGCTGCGCGGCCGCAATCTGATCACCGGCCTGCCCGAAGGCGTGGAGATTAGCAGTATCGAAATCCGTGAAGCCCTGCGCAACTCGGTCAACGTGATTGTGGAGGCCATCAAATCGGCGCTCGACGATACACCGCCAGAGCTGGTGGCGGACTTGATGAGCGACGGCATCGTGTTGGCGGGCGGCGGCGCTTTGCTGCGCGGCCTGGCTGAACGGTTGAGCGAAGAGACCAAGATGAAGGTGTACGCAGCCAATGAGCCGATGAGCTGCGTGGCTAAGGGCGCGGAAAAGATCTTGGAATCGCTCGAAGACCTGCGCAAGGTGCTGACCAGTATGCAGCGCGGCAGCACCATTCATTGAAAAGCGACCGGGGTTACCGCTTGACGCAGACATGACTCAAACCAACCAACGCGCGACCCCGCTGCGCCTTCTCATCTTTGTCGCCGCCTGTGTTGTGCTGATGATCCTTGACCAAAACGGTCGTCTGCTTGGCATCAAAGGGCTGATCCTGCGGCCGGTGCTCCCGATTCAATCTGGTTTGACCAGTTTGGCCGGAGGCGCACAATCGGTCGTCAACCTGTTTTATGATCTGGGCACTTTGCGGCAGCGCAATCAGGATTTGCAGGAGCTGGCAGACCGCCTGACCGTCGAAAATGTGCGATTGCGCGACATTGAGATTGAAGATGCAAACCTGCGCAGCCTGCTGAATTTTCGCCAGAGCAATCCCAATCTCGTCATGCGCGGCGGCCAAATTGTTGGGCGCGTGGTGGGTCGTGACCCCAATTTCCTGAAGTACCTGGTGATTGACCTGGGCAGTAACCAGGGCATTGCCGCGGGCATGCCGGTGATGAGCGATGTGGGCCTGGTGGGGCGCATCGTCGAGGTGAACGCCAGCAGTTCCAAGGTCATGCTCATCACCGATCCCAATAGCGCGGTGAACGTGATCGTACAAGGCTCGCGTGTCTTGGGTGTTCTACAAGGCGTAGATGGCAGCAATCCGGTCGTCAACTACCTGACGCAAGATGCAGTCATTAGCCCGGGCGATATCGTGTTGACATCAGGCCTCGGCGAAAGTCTGCCAAAAGGGTTGGTGATCGGCCAGATCCTGAGCGTCAGGCGCCGCGACTACGAGATGTTCCAGCAAGCTGAGGTGCGGCCCACGGTCAACTTTGGGCGGCTCGAACTCGTCCTGGTCATCACCGACTTCGGATCAACCGATAAACAGCCGCCAACGCCGTAACGGGTATTTGTTGGATGAATCTCTACTTCCTGGTGCCGGCGCTGGCCCTCATCGGCCTCTTGCAAACAACCCTTGTCCCCCACATCAGCCTGTGGGGGGCGAAACCGAACTTGCAGCTCCTGGTCGTGATCGCCTGGACGCTGATCGGCGGCAGCCAGGAGGGCTTGTGGTGGGCGCTCATCGGCGGCCTGTGGCTCGATCTCCTGGGAGGCACGCCGTTCGGCGCCTCGGCTTTGGCGCTCCTGGTCTCGTCCTACCTGGTGGGCGTCGGCGCTTCGACCATCTTTCGTGAACGGCTCGTCATTCGGATCCTCAGCGGCCTGACGGCGGGCCTGGTCTACGGGCTGGTATTGCTGATCTTGTTGGCGCTGACCGGACGCCCCACCACCTGGTCCGTGACGTTTTTCAGGGTCATTGTACCTGACGCCATCTATAATGCCCTTTTGCTGCCGGTGGTGTATGTGATCATGCTGGCCCTTGGCCGGCGTGCAGCCACGCGGCGGCTCGATTTGTGAGCGCGGCGCGCAGATCTGATTGGCGGCGCAAACCAACGTGAACCAAATTCAAGCGGCTGTTGTTCGCACATTTCTCTATCGGATCTTGATCGTCCTGGCATTCCTCGGTCTTGCCGCCCAACTGTGGCGTCTCCAGGTGAGCCAGGGCGCGACGCTGCGTGCCCGCGCGAATCAGAATCGCTTTCGCGAGATCTCAGAACCGGCCCCACGCGGCGTCATCTATGACAGCCAGGGTCGCACCCTGGCCCGCAACCGCCCCACATTTGCGGTGGCTCTGGTGCCGGCGAACCTGCCAGACGATGAAGATGAATTGGCCGCTGAGCTGGGCCGCCTGCTCGATCTCCTGACGATGCCCGTGTCCGCTGTGATCACGCCGACCGCCACCATGACGCCAGAAGCCACGGTGCGCCCCACGCGCGCGCCGGTACGCAGCACGCCCACGCCAACCCCCGTCAGCGCGCCGACCGCCGAACCCACCAGCGCGCCGCGTCTGCGCCTGCCAGTGGCCGCCGAAGACCTGGCTCAACTGCCGCGCGCAGACCTCATCGGCTTGATGACGGAGGACGTTAAGAATGCGCGCCTGGGCAGCGCTTTTGCCCCGCTCGATATCGTACTCAACCTGCCAACCGACGCTGCGTTTGTGCTCAAAGAAGCTCAATACACGCTGCCTGGTGTGGTCCTCTTGACCAACGCCGAACGAGAATACTTGACAGGCGCGCTGACCTCGGACGTGATCGGTTACATGGGACCCATTCCAGCCGATCAAGCCGACTCGTACCGCGAGAAGGGGTACGCGCCCAATGATTGGGTGGGCTACGCTGGCATTGAGCGCACGTTCGAGAAAGAAATGCACGGCCAGGCCAGTTTGCGTGAGATTGAAGTGGATGTCGCGGGCCGTGAAGTAAGGACGATCGGCCAGCCGGTGCCTGAGACCCCGGGCCTCAACCTGGTGCTGACGATTGATGTAGACCTGCAGGAGGCCATGGAAAAGGCGCTGCGCCGGGGCTTGGAGGCGGCCGGATCGCTATCAGGGGCGGCCGTGGCTATCAATCCACAAAACGGCGCCTTGCTTGGGATGGTTAGCTTACCCACTTACGATAACAATCAATTTGCCGACGGCATCACCAGCGATGAGTATGCGGCGCTCAGTGACAACAAGTACCGCCCGCTTCTCAACCATGCCATCAGCGGTATTTATCCTCCCGGTTCTACATTCAAAACGGTGCCGGCCGCCGGCGCGCTGCAAGAAGGCGTCATCACCTCGCGCACCAGGCTGCAGGACAACGGCATCCTATGGCTGCCCAACAAGTTCTATCCAAACGACTTCAGCAAGGCGCAGCCATTTTACTGCTGGCTGGCTAAATATGGGCGCGGTCACGGCGCCGTTACCGTGGCCGAAGCGCTCGCCGTCTCCTGCGACGTCTTTTTCTACCAGGCGGGAGGCGGCTTCCGCGAAATGCAGGGCCTCGATGTGGACCGCCTGGCTCACTATGCGTCCGCCTTTGGCTACGGCGAGGTGACCGGCATTGACCTGCCCGGTGAGCATCCGGGGCTGATTCCAAGCGATCAATGGAAACGCCTGACGTACGGCGAAGGCTGGGTCACCGGCGACACCTACAACATGTCCATTGGTCAAGGCTTCGTTCTAGCCACCCCACTGCAAGTAGCCAATGCGGCCGCTGCCGTGGCGAATGGAGGCACCCTTTACCGGCCGCAGCTCGTGGCGCGCATGACTGACGCCGACGGCGTGGTGAGTATGGAGATGCAGCCGGAAATCATCCGCACGCTGCCGATCAAGCCGGAGTACATGGCGGTCGTGCGCGAAGGCCTGTTCGGCGCAGTCAACTGGTCGAACGGCACCGCACCCGGCGCGCGCGTGGCTGGAGTTGCAGTTGCCGGCAAGACCGGCACCGCCGAATTTTGGGACCCGGAGATCGGCTACGACGCCAAAGGCTTCTTGCCGACGCACGCCTGGTTCATGGCCTTCGCACCGTTCGATAACCCGCAGATCGCCGTGGTCGCTTTTATCTACAACGGCGGTGAAGGATCGGCCGTGGCGGTGCCGGTCGTTTCGGAGATTCTGCATTACTTCTTCAAAGTTCCCATGCCGCCTGGCAACCCCTACCACCGGCTGCAGGTGGGAGACTAAGGTGTGTTTCGCTCATGGTCAGCACTGAGACAGTCCATGTGAATACAGAGCAGGCGGTTCAAATCAGAGGCACCAGCAGCGGCCTGGTAATCGCCCTGCCCGACGGGGACTTCAACGCGGTCTTGGCTCAAGTTGATGAGCGCCTGCAGGCGATGGCCTCTTTCGTCAAAGGGGGACGCGTCGCCGTCGCCGCGGGTTCACGCCTGCTGGCCGAGGCCGACATCGCCGCAATTGGGCGCCTGCTGGAAGCGCACCAGGTGAGCCTGTGGGCGCTGGTGAGCGACGATCCAGCCTCGCAGCGCGCGGCCGCCAGCCTCGGCCTTGCCACCCAGGTAACGCCGGCGCTGCGTGCGAATGGCAGCCGCGCGCTGGCATCGGCACGCGGGGCCGCACCTGCGACCAACGCCGGCCGGCCCGGTCAAGCGCCAGCCCTGCTGGTGCGCGCCACCCTGCGCAGCGGCCAAACCATTGAGCATCCAGGGGCCGTCATCGTGATCGGCGATGTTCAGCCGGGCGCACAGCTCATCGCGGGGGGCGATGTCGTCGTCTGGGGACGGCTGGCCGGCATCGTTCATGCGGGCGTGTTGGGCGACCAACCGGCTGTAGTCTGTGCGTTGGCGCTGCAGCCAACGGAGCTGCGCATTGGCAGCGCCGTGGGGGGTGTGCCTGATGCCCGCGGTGCGCGCTGGCGCCTCCCCTGGCGGCGAAACCAATCAACCCCTGAGGTTGCGACCGTCATGGACGGCGCCATCGTGATTCAACCCTGGGATCAGATGAAAAATGAAGCGGGCGCGCCCGCCGATTCTGCACGGAGGTCATCCTGATGTCACGCGCATGGCGTAATTTTGACTGGCCCCTCCTCGCGATCACCCTGGCCATGGTGACCATGGGCGTAATTATGGTGCGCAGCGCCACCATCAACACGCCCGGGCTGCAGGACATGGTCAGCCGGCAAATCACCTTTGCCATCCTGGGATTTGTGTTGATCTTCATTGCCGCCAGCGTGGATTACACCCTGGTGGGGACGGCGCCGATCTTGATCTACGTCGTTCTGATCGGCCTGCTGGGCCTCGTGGAAATCGTCGGCCTGACGCAGGGCGGAGCCCAGCGCTGGGTGGAAATTGGCCTGGCCGTGCAGCCCTCCGAACTGGCCAAGATCCTGGTCGTTGTCGTCCTGGCGCGCTTTCTCGCGAACCGCGAACATGCCATGCAGCGCATCAGCACTTACCTGGGCGCGCTGCTCTTGCTGGTGGTGCCGCTGGTGCTCATCTATTTGCAGCCAGACCTGGGCACCACCTTGTCCATTGCGTTTGCCGGCGCGGTCATGCTGCTCGTCGCCGGGCTGCCGCTCATCTACACGGTCGTGACCGCCGCCGCGGCCGCCGCGGTGGCGCTGCTGCTGTGGCTGTCAATGCAGGATTACATGCGCAATCGCATTCTGCTCTTCCTCAACCCTGCCGGCAATCCTGAC
>CAZEPA010000242.1:0-6669 GCA_964513955.1 uncultured Anaerolineae bacterium
AAAGGCACTGCCAGGCGTTATTCTACCCCAGAACTTGCCATAAACCAAAAATCGAAGTGCGGGGTGGGACGCATCGCATCCTCACACGAGCAGCATCGCGTCGCCAAAGGAAAAGAACCGGTACCCCTCGCGCACCGCAGCCGCGTAGGCCTGATCCATCAACGGCTTGCCGGCAAACGCGCTGACCAGCATCAGCAGGGTGGATCGCGGCAGGTGAAAATTCGTGATCAAGGCATCCACCGCGTAGAAGTCTGCGCCTGGCGTCAAATAGAGGCTGGTCCAGCCGCTGAATGGGCGCAAATCGCCGATGGTGTTTGGTTGGCGGCTGGCCGTTTCCAGTACCCGTACGGCCGTGGTGCCAACCGCCACGCAGCGCCCGCCGGCGCGTCGGCTGGTGTTAATCACGTCCGCGGCTGGCGCTGATAATTCCGCCCATTCGCTGTGCATCTGATGGTCCGCAATTTGTTCCACCTGGAGCGGCCTGAAGGTGTCCAACCCAATATGCAAGGTGACAAAGGCAAAGCGGACGCCTTGCGCCTGCAGGCGTTCGATCAAGGCCGGGGTGAAATGGAGGCCGGCCGTTGGCGCGGCCGCGGAACCATGCACGCGGGCGTAGACAGTCTGGTATCGTTCGCGGTCGGCCAAAGGCGTGTGGATATAAGGCGGCAGCGGCACGTCGCCCAGGCGATCCAGTTCTGGCAAAGGCGGGCGGTCGAACTCAATCAACCGGCTGCCGGCAGGCAGCACATCTATGATTTTGGCGCGCAAAAGAGGGGCTGCGGCCGCCGACAGTTCGATCACCACGCCCGGTCGCAAGCGATGGCCGCGCACCAGCGCTTCCCAACGCACCTCATTGACCTGCGTGAGCAACAGCAGTTCGATCTGCCCGCCGCTCTCTTTGCGCCCATGCAGCCGCACGGGCAGGACGCGACTGTCGTTTGCGACCAGGATGTCTCCAGGGCGTAGATACTCGCCGATGTCGGCGAAGGTGCGGTGTTCGAGTTGGCCGGACGCGCGGTGAACGACGAGGAGGCGTGAGGCATCCCGCGGCTCCATGGGCGTTTGCGCGATGCGCTCTGCCGGCAGATGGTAATCGAAATCCGAGGTTTTCACGACGTGGTCATACGGCCGCCTACTCGGCCTCGGCTGGCAGGTTATTGACAAACAGCGAAGCCTGGCTGGTCGTGAGCGCCGCGGGCGGTGTAAGCCCCAAGTGCTGATAGGCGCGGGCCGTGACCGTGCGCCCGCGCGGTGTACGCTCCAAGAAACCGAGCTGCAGCAGGTAGGGCTCAACGACATCCATGATGGTGTCTGATTCCTCGGAAATGGAAGCGCCAATCGTTTCCAGACCAACGGGGCCGCCGCCAAATTTTTCGATGATGGATCGCAGGACCTGGCGATCAAGGTCATCGAGGCCCAGATCGTCAATGTCAAGCAGGCGCAGCGCGGCGTCAGTCACGGCCGCGTCAATGGAGCCATCCGCGCGCACTTGCGCATAGTCACGCACGCGGCGTAGGAGGCGCAGAGCAATGCGCGGGGTGCCGCGTGCGCGCAAGGCAATCTCCTTCGCGCCATCGGTTGAGATTGGCACCTTGAGCAGGGCAGCGGCGCGGCTAACGATGCTCTCAAGCGCCTCTTTCGTGTAGAAATCGAAGCGGTAGACTGCGCCAAACCGCGCGCGCAGAGGCGACGTCATCAAGGCGAGGCGGGTGGTGGCGCCGATCACACTGAAGCGGGGCAGTTTGAGCCGGATGGAGCGGGCGCTGGGGCCTTTGCCAATGACGATGTCGAGGGCAAAGTCTTCCATCGCGGGGTAGAGAATTTCCTCGACCGCGCGTCCCAGGCGATGAATCTCATCAATGAAAAGGACGTCGCCGCCGCTGAGATTGGTAAGGATGGCGGCCAGATCGCCCGCGCGCTCAATGACCGGCCCTGCCGTGACCTTGAGATTGGCGCCCATCTCGTTGGCAATGACTGCGGCCAGGGTGGTCTTGCCCAGGCCAGGCGGCCCATAGAGCAGGATGTGATCGAGGGTCTCCTTGCGATGCTTGGCGGCCTCGATGAGAATGCGCAGATTATCGCGCAGCTTGTCCTGGCCAATCATCTCGGTCAGGGTGCGCGGCCGTAGGGCTGCGTCGAGCGCAATCTCTTCTGGACGTTTGGATGCTGAAATGGTGCGATCGCTCATGCCTGAATGCTCATCTCCAGGTGGCGCTGGGCGCCCTTCGGTTGGCGGTTGTCCGAACTATTGTTCGTGTGGATTATACCAAAAGCCGGGAGGAACCCCAAGTTACTCGCGGCCGCCGCGGCCGCGCCGCAGGTTCGATGGGGATCATGTCACATCCGATGATCATGCCGCCAGGCACAGGTGCATGCCAAATCAAAGGAAGATGTGACGCGGGCAAAGGGTATTGACTGAAATTCCATTTCATGGTATAACAGGCGCGCTTTTAGCGCGGCGGTGTTGCTGCCTAAGGCATGGCGATGGCAAAGGACTTCCCTCGTAATCGCATGGGATGCAATCCTGGCCGCGACGAACGTCAGGTCATGGAGTGGAATGAGATGAATCGCGATGATTTGGTAGAGCGGGAACGAATCAAACTGGAAGCCGAACGAACGGAAATCGAAGCCAAGATTCAGCATCTAGGTGAATGGTTGAAGGGCGAAGTAGACATTGATGCGGAAGAAGGCGACCCCGACCTGTTCGAGCGAGAGAAGAACCTGGCCTTGCTCAATACGCTTGAGCGGCGCTTGGAACAAACCGTCAGCGCGTTGCGCGCCATTAACAAGGGACTCTACGGCATATGCGAACGCTGCGGTCAGCCGATTGATCCCGCGCGCTTGGAAGTCAAGCCCGATGCGACGCTCTGTTTGAAGTGCCAGCAAGAGGTTGAGCGTTTGGTCAGGCGTGGCCTCGCACCAACTCAGATTGATTGGGAGCGCTAACTTGTGGAAGGTTTACACATTTCGAACCATCCGCTGATTTGCCATAAGGTGGCCTTGCTGCGCGATATCCAGACCGAGCCGAAGAAGTTCCGCGAGCTGATCCGTGAGATTGCCATTCTCCTAGCCTATGAAGCGACGAGTGATCTTGGGCTGTCGCCGGTCACGGTGACGACGCCGATGGGGCAGGCCGATGGCGCTATCCTTGCGGAGAAGATCGGCCTGGTGCCGATTTTGCGCGCCGGCCTGGGCATGGTGGAGGGCATTTGGGAGATGATGCCTGGCGCCGAAGTGTGGCATCTGGGCGTTTACCGTGACGAGAAAACGCTGAGGCCGGTGCAGTACTACAACAAGCTGCCGGTTGCGCCTACGGTGCAGGTTTGCCTGGTGCTCGATCCGATGTTGGCAACCGGCGGTTCGGCCGTGGCCTGTATTGATATTTTGAAGCGCTGGGGCGCGCGCCGCATCAAGTTCGTTGGCATTATTGCCGCGCCGGAAGGGGTCAAAACCCTGCACGAGGCTCATCCTGATGTGCCGATCCATATGGCGGTACTGGACTCCAATCTGAACGAGATTGGTTATATCGTGCCTGGCCTCGGCGACGCCGGCGATCGCCAGTTTGGCACAGGCTGACCTGGCATGGCGAAATCGACGCGCCCATCATGGGATCAATACTTCATGGGCATTACGACGCAGGTGGCTGCACGCAGCACCTGTGATCGCGCCCAGGTAGGCGCGGTGATCGTCAAGGATCGCCGCATCCTGACCACCGGGTACAACGGCTCGCCGGCGGGATTGCCGCACTGCGATGACATCGGCCATTTGATCGTAGACGGTCATTGCGTGCGGACTCTGCACGCAGAACAAAATGCGATTCTGCAGGCTGCGTTGCACGGGGTTTCGGTTCAGGGCGGAACGATCTACGTGACGCACCAACCGTGCTTGACCTGCGCCAAGATGGTGATCAATGCCGGGCTCGTGCGCGTCGTCTACGCGGGCAACTATCCTGATGAAAATGCCCGCGCCTTCTTGTCACAGGCGGGCGTCGCCTTGATTCGTTACGATTCCTTACTTGCTTCAGCGTCGGCCCCAGAGGCTTGACACAGGGGCAGCCGGGGGATAGGCTCTGCTTGCCGCCAATGATTCAACGGAAACAAGACCGGTTCGCTGCCTCCCCCAGGATCATTTTCCTGCCTGGTTTTTTGTGCCTGGTCTTGCTGTTTGCCTTATTGACTTCTTGCAACTCGCGCCCTCAGCCGACAACACCCCTTGCGGCCACCACGGTCGCCTTGACCTGGACTGTGACGCTGCCGGCGGGCACGCCCCCTGAAGAGGATATTTTCCTCAGCGGCAATTGGAACCAGTGGCAGGCTGACGACCCAGCGTTGCGCTTGGTGCGCGTCCAGGACCGCGCAACGCTGACGCTCACCGTAGAAAAGGGGCAAACGTTGGAGTACACATTCACGCGCGGCAGTTGGTCGAAACGCGAGGCTGACGCGCGCGGTCAGCCGATCCCCAACCATGCTCTATTGGCTGAAACCACGCGCACGATTGACCTGCAGTTAGCTGGCTGGTCGGATCTGCGTCAGGAGGTGGGGATTGCGACACCGACGCCTGATCCATCCCTGGTCAACCCCTATGATGCACGCGTCCAGCGCGTACAGCTGCTTAGCCGTGCGCTGGGCATCCGCAAAACGTTTTTCATCTACGTGCCGCCGCAGGCAGCCGCGCAGCCGGCCGAGCGTTATCCTGTGCTCTATCTGTTTCGTGGACATGAGCGCGAGTGGGTCAATCCGGCCGAAGATGTCTCGCGCAGCAACCGCAACGTGATTGACGCTTATGAGGAGATGCTGAATGCGGGCGCCATTGGCCCCATGGTGCTGGTGTTCCCTGGCATTTCCAGCAACGACAACGTCTACAGCGGCATGCTCGTCAACATGATTGACCCGGAAAAGACGCACAACGCACGGGGCGTCGGCTCCGGCCGCTTCGAGGACTATTTTCTGCAGGACTTGATTCCCTTTGTCAATGCAAACTATCCCGTGCTGCCAGGCGCGGCTCATCGCGGGGTAGACGGTTTTTCACTTGGCGGCTTCATGGCGGTGAAAATTGCCGCGCAGCATCCCGATTGGTTTGCGACGGTGGGTGCGTATGACGGCCTCTTCTTCTATGCTGGCGTCATTTCCAATGTCGTCACATCCACCCTGGGGATCACGGCGACCACGCCGCTCTCGATGCCTGTGATGATCACCGACACAACCAGCGGTCGCCTGGGCATTAGCCTGGATGATCGCGCGTTTCAGAATTCGCTTTTTGACCCTGTTTTCGGCTCACCGCGTGATATCTCCTTTGCCGCGGCCAACAACCCCGCCAATTTGCTCCTCACCACACCCGCGAACGCGTTCAAGCATCTCCATTGGTTCATTGAATATGGGCCAGAGAGCCGCGAGCCGCACGATTCCAATTTCTATCGTGGTCAATACCTGGTCAATCTTCTCACGCGCATGGGGTTGGTCAACGATGGCGGCGCGATTGCCAACGGCCGGCACAACTGGGCGCAGGCTGATCAACACATGGCGCGCACGCTCCCTAAGCATTACGCCGTTTTGAAGCCGTGATCGCGGGCCTGAACATTTCCCCAAACTGACATTCATCATGTTTGCTGTCGTTGCCCGGTGATAAACTGGGCGCAATTGCTGCAAATCATGAGGAGTTCAGAGATGCCTTCGCTGTCAGAGCGACTCGGCCAGGGCGATAGTATTCTGCTCGACGGCGCAACCGGCACAGAACTGCAGCGGCGTCATATTCCGACTCCGTTACCGTTGTGGTCGGCTGCGGCGCTGATCAACCAACCGGACGCAGTGCGCCAGATTCATCTCGATTACCTGGCGGCGGGCGCAGACATTTTGACCGCCAACACGTTTCGGACTTATCGGCGCACGCTGGCGCGGGCCGGACTGGGCGATCGGGCGCAGACATTGACCTACCGCGCGGTTACCCTGGCGATCCAGGCGCGACGTGACGCCGGGTTGCGCAGCAGTGTGTGGATTGCCGGCTCGATGAGTCCTCTTGAAGATTGCTACGCTCCGCACCTGACGCCTTCGCCGGCCGAGTGCGATGAGGAGCACGGTGAGATGGCGCAGTACCTGGCGGCCGCCGGCGTGGACATCCTTCTGGTGGAAACCATGAATACCATTCGTGAAGCGGTCTCTGCGGCCGCGGCGGCCAAGCGGACTCGACTGCCTTTCATGGTGAGCTTTGTCTGTGGTCGTGATCGCCGGCTGCTCAGCGGCGAAACCCTGGCCGATGCGGCTGCCGCAATCGAGCCGCTGGGGCCGCTGGCTTTGATGGTCAACTGCATGTCAACGTCTATGGTGCTGCCGACGCTGCAGGAACTACGCGCCGTCACGGATCGTCCGATTGGCGCCTATGCCAACATCGGGCATTCGCAAACGAATTGGGGTTGGGATTTCACTGAGGATATTTCAGTCGAAGCTTACGGGCGCCATGCTCGCAGTTGGCTTGCCGTTGGCGCTCAGATTGTGGGCGGCTGCTGCGGCACGACGCCGGCGCACATTGCGGTCCTGGCCGATGTGATCTACGAACATCTTGACATGAGGCAGTATCAACCGGTGCGCGATCGGGTACTTTCGACAGCTTAATCTCAGCGGCTACGCTTGGTCAGCGTGTGTACCTCCTGTGTGGGTGCGGCGGGATTGTGGGAAT
>CAZEPA010000243.1:0-6669 GCA_964513955.1 uncultured Anaerolineae bacterium
TATAGAACGAGCGGGCCGAAAATGGAAGTTCGTAACCGCCGGGGGTGCATTTCAGGCTGGGGGCAGGTCGGAGGTCGGGCGATGAAAATCGCTGCAACCACGGCCGGGGACGGCGCTCGGTGTCGTCCATCCTGCAAGCGGGAAGAGGCTTGGCTTTTCCACTCAACGAAAAAGGGGTATGATGCACGTGAAAGGCGACTGGCAGCCGCCGGCGTGTTACGCTTCGGGCTGCACCTGCGTCAAAGATACTGCCGTTCAGAGGATGTGTTCTGATTTTTGCCCGTGGAGGCATCATGGACCAACCCGCCAGCCTGAGCCCCGTTTCACGATCTCGTGCACCCGGCCCTGCAGACGAACGCGCGCCGCGCGTGCGCCCCAACCGGGATCATAAAGTGCTGCCCAGTGCGCCCGACACGTGCCATGTGTGCGGGCAGTCAGCCAGCGATCTCTGTCCGCAGTGCCGCCTGGCCGTGTGCAAGGAGCATCAGGAGCCGCTCGAACCGGACTTGGCCGTGGTTTTTGGCCCGTGGGCCTGCGTTGAGTGCGCAGCCCGCAGCCGGGAGGAGCTGGCTCTAGATCAGCGTCAGTGGGAGCGTAAGCGTCAGGGCGACCTGGCTTACCGCACCTGTGCCGACTGCGGCCAGGAATTCAGCCAGGTGCTGCCTGCCTGCAGTCAGTGTGGAAAACGTCTGTGCTCTGCGCACCGCATCCGTTACCGCAAGCGCTTTCGTTTTGGGGCGCAGCCTGGCGCGCAAACCGGCGGCTGGTACTGGGATTACGATGTACGCTGCGCAGACCACCGCCTTTCGCCCTGGGCGGCGCGCCTCAAGGGTTGGGAACTCGACCCGACAACCGGCGCCAACGACGATCGTGCGGCTGAATAGGCGCATCGTGTGGGAGAGAATGTAACAGACGAGCTGTGCAAAACGTCACTAACGGCATCGCTGTTTGTACGGAGAACGCGTCGTGATTCAATTGCCCGCCACGCTTGAACCTTCTATGTGCTGGCCTCCTACCGCGCTGAGACCAGCGCCTGACGCTGAGCTTCCGTGCGCCTTTGTGCGTGAACGCCTGGAATGGATCGTCCTGCCTACCCCTCGCGGTGCGAATCATGCAGAAATCATCGGCGATCTGGCCGGGCATGTCGCCTGCTGCGCAGCGTGTTGGCAGGAGTATGAGGATTTGCGTTGGATTTTGCACGGAGTGGAGCACGCGAGTTTGCATGAACCGGCCTTGTACCCAGCCGGCGATTTTTCATTCTTGACTGCTCGCGCGCCTTATGAACCCGATGAGTCATCGTCAGCGTGATCTCGTCTGGCGGCTGGTGAATAGCCATTGGCCGCAAAAAAAGCCTTGATTTTCTGTCGGGCGCGCAGGTAAATAATGCGCTCATTGCCGCGGGAGATGCCCAGCGAGGCGGCGATTTCCTCACTGCTGCGCTCGTAAAAAAGGCGCCCCGTAAGCACGCTGCGTTCACTCGGCGTCAATTGCTGCATGCCCTGCATCAACAGTGCACCCACGTCTGGCATGACGTTGGACACAGTGGGGTGCAAGTTCTCTGTGATCTCCGCCTTGGTTTGCCACGGGCGTTCGCGGCGCAGCCGATCGCGCAGCTTGTTCACCGCGATGCGCGTGACCCAGGCGAGAAATGATCCATCGCCGCGATAGGTATCCAATTTGCGCCATACTTGAACGAGCGCTTCCTGCGCGCACTCCTCTGCCAGGGCGAGCTGGCGTTCAACTGGCAGGTCAGCCAGGCGGCGCGTACACAGGTTGTACGTCACCTTGTAGAGGTAACGCCAGAGCAGTTGATAGCTTTCGGTCTGCTGCTCACGCAGTGATTGCACCCATTCCTGGTTTGTACGCAGCCCATCTGCCAGCTCTACCGTCATCAGCGCCTCATCGCGTCATTACAACCCATGCAAACCAGCTTGGGGCATTGAATTTGGTTGGTGAGCATGTTCACGCGCCCATGATGCGACACACCCGTCGCGTTGATCTGAATCATGACGGCGCTGCGCATCATGCGGCTATGCTTAAGGAAAGGCGCTTTCCCTGGTTCTTGCACCCTGGTTCGCCGCTGCGGCCGCCATGAACGCTCTGTGTTTATTTGGTGAACCATGATCCCTGTGTTACAATCCTTGTTTGGGTTCATACCCATATCAAGCACGTTTCTCCACCCAGTTGCACGACTGGAAAGACGGCTATCGGGGTGCCTGTGGGCTGCACCGGGTCTGGTAGCTGGAGTCGAGAGGCGGACGAACAAAACCAATCATGAAGGAGAGTACACCAGTGGCAGTTATTTCGATGAAGGCGCTGCTTGAAGCCGGCGTCCATTTTGGGCACCGCACGCGGCGCTGGAACCCAAAGATGAAGCCGTACATTTTTACCGAACGCAACGGCATCCACATCATTGACCTGCAGCAGACATTGCACCGCCTTGAAGAAGCCTACGCGCTGGTCCGCGATACCGTCAAAGACGGCGGCACGGTCCTGTTTGCCGGCACCAAGAAGCAAGCCCAAGAAACGATTCACCAGGAAGCTGATCGCGCGGGCATGCCGTTTGTCAATCAACGCTGGTTGGGCGGCACGCTGACCAATTATCGCACCATTCGCCAGCGTATTGACTACATGGGCGGCATCAATCAGCGCAAGGCGCGCGGTGAATTGGATCGTTTGCCCAAGAAAGAAGTCCTGGACATCGAGCGCGAGATGGCTAAGCTCGAGCGGCGCATCGGCGGCCTGAAGACCATGATGCGGCCCCCCAACATCCTTTTCGTATCCGACACCCATCATGAGGAATTGGCGATCAAGGAAGCCCGCACGCTCGGCATTCCCATTATTGCGATGGTAGACACCAATTCGGACCCAGATCCGATTGATTACCCGATTCCGTCGAATGACGACGCCATTCGTGCGATCAAGCTGATTGCCGGCAAAATTGCGGATGCAGTCATCGAAGGGCGCCGCCTGCGCGAGGTGATTGCGGCGGAAGAAGGCATGGACAATGTGAGTCAGGCCGACACGCTGGATGAATATACAGGCCAGGACGCGATTGATCGCCTCAAGGGTGGAGCCGCCGATCTCGAGGCCGGTGAGGACATCGGCGATCTTGGCGCTCTCGAAGTAGATGATTTCGCCGCTGATTTTGCTGCAGATGATGAAATCGCGGCCTAACGAGGAGAACGAGTTGTGAGTATTAGCGCTGAAATGATTAAGAAATTGCGCGACCTGACCGGCGCCGGCGTGCTCGATTGCCGCAAGGCGTTGGATTCCGCGCAAGGCGATATGGACAAAGCGGTCGAGATTCTGCGCGAAAAAGGTCTGGCCGCTGCGGCGAAAAAA
Source organism: uncultured Anaerolineae bacterium (assembly GCA_964513955.1). Classification (GTDB taxonomy): domain Bacteria; phylum Chloroflexota; class Anaerolineae; order SSC4; family Amarolineaceae; genus Amarolinea. The sequence continues at coordinate 3,346 of CAZEPA010000243.1, forward strand.
GCCAGCCGCGAGGCCTCCAATGGCATCATTGGCAGTTACGTGCACATGGGCGCCAAGATGGCAGCCTTGATCGAAGTGAATTGCGAAACGGATTTCGTGGCGCGCACCGATCAGTTCCAGGCCCTGGCCCGCGACCTGGCAATGCAAGTGGTCGCCGCGCGGCCGCTCTATGTGCGCCGCGAAGACGTGCCCGCTGACGTGGTGGCGCAGGAGAGAGAAAAATACCTGGGCCAGTTGGACGATGCGAATAAGCCCCAGAATGTCGTAGAGCGCATTGTCGAGGGCAAGCTGGCAAAGTTCTATGAAGAAACCTGCCTGCTCGAACAGCCTTTCATCAAGGATGACGGCGTCACCGTTCGGAACTTGTTGACCGATATGGTGGCCCGCCTGGGTGAGAATATCGTGGTGCGTCGCTTCGCTCGTTTTGAATTGGGTAACTAGGGGATTCATGCCGAGGAGCAGCCGCCCCGTGCGGCTCCTCGGCATCTGTCATAGTGCAATCGCCTTCTCCGCTGCGCCTTCGTACATGTAGCCAAGTTTTCTAACAAGGGAGTTATTTTTATGGTCAAAGACGTGCTTCATGACACGACCGACCGAATGCATAAGGCCGCTGAAGCATTACGCGATGACTTGAAGAAAATACGCACCGGTCGTGCTTCGCCGGCCCTGGTGGAGGGCCTGCTCGTGGAATACTATGGTATGCCAACGCCATTGCAGCAATTGGCCACCATCAATGTCCCGGAACCACGCCTGATTGCGATTAAACCTTTCAATCCCAAAGACTCGAGCGCCATTGAGCGTGCTATCCTCAAGTCCGATTTAGGGCTGAATCCCTCCAGCGACGGTCAGATTATCCGCCTGATGATACCGCTGCCCACGGAAGAACGCCGGCGCGAATTGGTCAAAATGGTAGATCGCCGCGTCGAAGAAGCCCGCGTCGCGGTGCGTAACATCCGTCGTGATGCCATCGAGGACTTGCGAGATTTCGAGAAGGAAAAGCTGATTTCGGAAGACGATCTACGGCATGGTCGTGAAGAAATTCAGCGTTTTACCGATCGGCACATCGAACAGATAGACAAGATCGGCCATGATAAAGAGGCCGAGGTCTTGGAAGTCTAAAGCAGATGGTACTGTGTGGCCCCTCGCCGCAGCGAGAGGGATGAGACCAAGCCCATGACGAATGGATCTTCATTGAGCGCTTCGGACGCTTCATCAAATTCGACCTTTGCGCGCGTGCCCTATCATGTGGGCATCATCATGGATGGCAACGGGCGTTGGGCGCAGGCGCGGGGATTGCCACGCTTGATGGGCCACCGCGCCGGAGTTAACAATATCCGGCGCGTGCTGGAAGCCTCAGTCACGTTTGGCGTCAAGGCGCTGACCATCTACGCGTTTTCGACAGAGAATTGGGCGCGGCCTCAGGCTGAAGTCAGCGGTTTGATGAAACTCGTGGGCGAAAGCATCCGTCGTCAGTTATCGGAACTGCACGCCAACGGTGTGCAGATCCGACACAGCGGTCGCCTGGCCGGGATTGAGCCGGGCCTGCAGCAGCAAATTCGTGATGCACTGGAGCTGACGAAGAACAATCAGCGCATCATTCTCAATGTCGCCTTCAATTATGGCGGCCGTGCCGAGGTGATTGATGCGGTACGACACCTCATGCAGGATGGCGTCAAGCCTGAGGAAGTCTCTGAAGAGGTTTTTGCTCGCTACTTGTACACGGGCGGCTTACCCGATCCTGACCTCATCATTCGCACGGGCGGCGAGTACCGCCTGAGTAACTTCCTCATCTGGCAGGCGGCCTATGCCGAGTATTACGCGACGCCTACCTTCTGGCCTGACTTCAATCAGGAAGAACTGCGACGCGCGTTGCAGGACTTTGCCGATCGCGATCGGCGCTTTGGCAAAGTCAAAATAACCTGACAGTGACACTCCATTCATGGCAGACAACTAGAGTGACATGCTACGCGATCGCTTTCTAAGTGCGCTCGTACTGGCGCCCCTGGTCATTGGCCTTGCCTATCTGGGGGGTCTCTGGTTTCTGGGACTGATGCTGTTGGTCGGCGTTCTGGCCGGCTGGGAGTATCTTTCGCTGCTGGCTCATGGCGGCTACACACCGCTGCGCTGGCTAGGGCTCATCGCTATCGTGAGCATCATCGCCGAAGCGTATTGGGCGCAAGCGTGGACCTTGCGCTTGCTGCTCATGGCGTTGATTCTGATTTCGTTGTCGGCCGCGCTGTTTCGCACCACCCAGGCCCCTGTCACGGATTGGGCGTGGACCTTGGCGGGCGTATTCTACTTTGGTCTCTTGCTCAACCACTTTGTTGCGCTGCGAAACGTGCCCCAGGGCCTATCTTGGCTGCTATTGGCGCTGCTGTTGACCTGGATCACTGACACCGCTGCCTATTTCAGCGGTCGCGCCCTGGGCAGGCACAAACTCTGGCCGCGGCATAGTCCCAAGAAGACATGGGAAGGCGCCATCGGCGGCTGGTTGGTGGGAACGGCTGCGGGCGCGCTCTTAGGCCCGTGGTTGGTGGGCCAAACGCCGTGGGCGGGCGCTGCACTAGGCGGCCTGGTCTGCCTGATCGCCCCGTTCGGCGATTTGGCCGAGTCTATGGTCAAGCGACAGATGGGCGCCAAAGACTCCAGCCATTTGATTCCCGGGCATGGCGGCGTCTGGGATCGGATTGATAGTCTGCTGTTTGTAGTACCGGTAGTCTACTACTGGGCTACGTTGGTCAGCGCTCATTAGGCGCTGAACCACGCAATTTCCTCCTCACGCGGCAGGTGGATGGATTCAACTGAAACGACAAAAAACGGTGCATCAAAATAACTAAAAAGACTACTTGACGTCTTGTGCACAAAATGCTATAATCAATTTAGCACAAATTAGTGTGCGTCGCAGCGTTCGTATAAGCTGCTTTCTTGAATAAGGCCTCTTGTGCTGCGACAGGTTGAGCGTCCTTTTCGTCCCGGCCCGTGTGAATAGATCGGCGGATGAATGCTTTCGAGGACGCCCCCTCTGTAGATGCCATTATCCCTTGATTTTCGCTGAGCAGCTGCACACTGTGGCGGCGCTCTTATCTGAGCCTTGCTTCCGCACCAACCGTGATTGGGTGCGCAAACTGATCTTATGAGTGCGTATTGACTACGCCCCGCAACAACTCTAGTCCTGACTTCGACGTAGGCGAATAGGCCGCAGATATGGTTCTTGTGGCACAGTCTGACCTTGCACATTGCCCTCTGGCGGACTGCAGCGACTTTCGCACATGGAGACTCCGACCGTGAACTTTGCTGATCTTGAAAATTCAACCCTTGAACAAC
>CAZEPA010000244.1:0-6664 GCA_964513955.1 uncultured Anaerolineae bacterium
CCTGCACGGCCAGCGTGAGCAGATTGGATGCGCCGCTCATCTGCTCGAAGGCTAGATCGGCGCTCTGCACCGCCTCCACCTGGCCGACCACACTCAGGCTGGAGTTGAGCGATCCTTGGGTCACTTGCACAATCTGTGTGTAAGTATGGCCGCTTGCGCTGCTGGCCGTGGTCGCGGCCCGGCTCTGATAGGTCCAATACCCACCTGCTGCCACGGCAACCAGGACGGCTGCCAGTAAGATTCTTATCGTGCGTTTCATGTTTCTTGCCTCGCTTTGGTTGTTGGCGGCGGCCTAACCGCTGCTCTTGAAAAACCCCGGTGGTTATCCAGGAGGGCTGGTCTCGCGCCAGCCTTTTTGTTATTGTCCCGGCCGCGTCCCGCTTGATGAAGACGGCGGCGCCGGCGGCGCGCCGCCATCCATGGCGCCCATGCCGCCCGGTCCGCCCAGGGTTTGCGAACTACTGGTGGTCGAAGCGACCTGGACGACGACCTGGTCGCCAGGGTTGAGGCCCTTGGTAATCTGGGTGTAGGCGCCATCGCTGAGGCCAATTTCGACAGGGACAGCGGTTGGATCGCCGGAGGCGTTGGGCACGAGCACCTGGTAAAGGCCGTTGGCTTTGCTCAAGGCCAGGGTGGGCACGAGCAAGGCATCCGCGGCCTGGCCGACCTGGACTTCGACGTTGGCGGTCATGCCGACGAGGAGGGCCAGGTTGTCGGCGCCGGTGAGGGAGACCGGGACGGCGTAGACCATGACGCCGCCTTGCAGTGAGCCTTGCAGAGGCACGGACAGCACCTTGCCCTGGAAGGACTGGCCGGGGAAGGCGTCGAAGGTGATGGCGGCATCCTGGCCGGCGCTGATCTGGCGGATGGTGGTTTCATCCACCGAAGCGACGACCTGCAAGGTTTTGAGATTGGCGAGGGTGAGGATGGTGGTGTTGGCGGTGACCTGGTCGCCGACGCTGACGTTGGTTTGCAGGATGGTGCCGTCGAAGGGGGCGACGAGTTGGGCGCCGGCGAGCGCGGCCTCGGCGTCATCGAGGGTGAGGCGTTTCTTGTCCACGGCGGCCTGGGCGGCGGCAATCTTGGCGGCATCGGCGCCGGTGTCGAGATCGGTGCGCGCTTGCTGGGCGGCTTGCAACGCCACTTCGGCCTGGTGCACGGCGAGTTCGGCCTGCGCCAGCGCCAGCTTGTCGCCGCCGGCCTGCGCATCCGCCAATGCCTCTTGCGCATCCGCCAGCGCCTGTTGACTGCGTCGCAGCGTCATCTGCGCCTGCAAGGCGCTCATCTCACGGCTTGTCACATACGTTACGCGCGCATCCTGCGCGTCCATCATCTTGTTGTAGGCTACCTGCAGCCGATCTCGGTAGTAGTCGTCGGTGTACGTTTCCGCGGCCAGCCGTTGATAGTCGGCCGTGGGCGTCGCCTCGGCTGTCTGCAGCCTCGAAAGCTGCTTCTTGGCGGCGCTGTCCTCTTGCTGCGCAAGCACATCGGCCTGCGCTTTGGCCAGCGCGCTCTGTGCACTCGCCACGGCCGCCTTCAGGCTGGGCAGATCTGGGTGCGCCAACGTATCGAGGGCGTCTTGCGCTTGCTGCAACTGAACCTCAGCCGCGGCCACGGCCACGTCGGCCTGCGCCCTTTGCAGGGATGTCGCTGGCGTTTGCAGATCGCTCAGCGCCTCCTCGGCGGCTTGCAGATCGCTCTTGGCCTGATCGCGCGCCTGTTCATACGGCGCCGGGTCAATCGTCGCCAGCACCTGCCCGCTGGTCACCACGTTGCCGGCCTGCACCGCCAGGGTGAGCAAGCTGCTTGTTCCGCTGACCCGCTGAAAGGCCAGATCAGCGCTTTGCTCGGCTTCCAACTGCCCCACGACGCTGAGGGTGGCGTTCAACTTGCCCTGCGTCACCGTCACTACCTGCGTGTAAGTCTGCGCCGTCGTGCTGCTGGCGGCCGCCGTGCGACCGACAAAGTACCAATACCCGCCGCCGGCAACGATCAACGCCGCCAGCAGAATACCTACTATCAAACGCCAATTGCGCTTCATACCTGGCTCCCTTCGGCTGTTTGGATCGTTCCCAAACCTTTGACTTTGATGTCACCATGTCCGTTTGCCCCCGCGCGTCGCGGCGCGGCGACAGGTGTATCGCTCACGATCAGGCCATCCTGCAGACGCACGATACGCCGCGTGTGTGCGGCGATGTCTGGCTCGTGCGTCACAAACATGATGGTGATGCCTTTCTGTTCGTTCAACTCCTGGAAAATGCGCATCACCTCTTCGCCGGCTCTCGAATCGAGGTTGCCGGTCGGCTCATCGGCCAGGATCAAGCTGGGGTGATTGACCAGCGCGCGCGCAATCGCCACGCGTTGCTGCTGGCCGCCAGAGAGTTCGTTGGGCTTGTGATGCAGACGATCGCCTAGCCCGACCATCTCCAGGGCCGCCACGCAGCGATCGTGCGCCTGGCTGATGCCGGCGTAGATCAAGGGCAGCTCCACATTGGCCAGGGCCGAGGTGCGCGGTAGGAGGTTGAAGCTTTGGAAGACAAAGCCGATCTTTTGATTGCGGATTTCCGATAGCGCGCCGGGGTCCATCCGGCTGACATTCTGCCCTGCCAGCAGATACGTTCCTTCGGTCGGCACATCGAGCGCGCCCAAAATGTTCATCAAGGTTGACTTGCCCGAACCGGACGGCCCCATGATCGCCATCATCTCGCCGGGGTGTACGTCCAGCGAGACCCCGCGCAGCGCCTGCACGATGACCTCGCCCATCTGATAGGTTTTAGTCACATTTTCGATTGAAATCAGAGCCTGGTCTTGACTCATGACCTGTTCTCCTCTCGCATCATGTCGGTTGTGGAAAGCGCGTCTGGCTTTCCTGACACCCGAATTGTCACGCCGGGGCCTGAGATAAAGCTAAGCGAAAACTGAGGAGAGACTGAGAAATCGCAAATCTTATTTGTTTACCGCGCTATCGTCATGGTAAAATTGGACTCAACCTGAGACGATGAGGCTCCTCCCTTGCGGCGACTTGCTGTCGCCCGGCTTGCCCCTCGTTTGCGATGAACCCCTCTTGTGTGGGAGAATGACGATGACAGGTACGATCATCAGCGGCGCGATTGTGATTGTCCAATTGATCTTTCTAGAAGGCATCCTCTCGCTGGATAATGCGGCCGTGCTCGGGGCCATGGTGTCGTCCCTGCCCGATGATCGGCTCATTCCATGGCCCGTCGGTCTGACGGCTGCCGCTCGGCCGCTGGATCGTCTGTTTGGCCCACAGCGCACGGCTGCCTTGCGCGTGGGACTACTGGGGGCTTACGCGGGACGCAGCTTGATGTTGATCCTGGCGGCGTGGGTCATGCGCAGCACCTGGCTGAAGCTGATCGGTGCTCTCTACCTGCTCTATCTGGCGATTCACACGTTGGGTGCGAGCGACGAGGACGATGGCGGCGGGAGAAAAGAGCGGCTTGGGAGCTTCTGGCGGGTCGTTGTCGCGGTTGAGATGGCTGATCTGGCCTTCAGCCTGGACAATGTTGTTGCGGCGACGGCTCTCTCCAACGATTTGCCGTTGGTGATCCTCGGCGTCGCCATGGGGATCCTGATGATGCGGTTCGCCGCGGGTATTTTTGCGAACCTGGTGCAGCGCGAACCGGTGCTTGAAGCAGCCGCCTATATCCTGGTGTTGAACATCGGTGTGGAGCTGCTGTTGGAAGGAGTGCTGAAGATTGAGATCAGCGATATCGCCAAGTTTGCCATCTCAGTGGGCACCCTGGCCCTGGCAATCGGCTACGCGCACCTCGGCATCCTGCGCGCCTTGACGCCGCTCCTGGCGGCAGCTGGAAGCGCGCTGCGCCTGCTTAACGGCCTCATTGGCTGGATCATGCTGCCTCTCCGCTGGCTGCTTGCCGCGGGCGTGGGGTTATGGCGCGGTAAGGTTGCGCACCAATTAGTGAGCCTGCCGCAGGCTCCTGAGCATCAAATTGACGCCCAAGAGGAGCCATGAGCTCCGCCGAACGTTCTGCCGTGAGGGGTTTGTTAGTGGCCTTTGCGATGAGATCTCGGTCCATGGGCCGATGTGCTAACGTTTCGTGGAGGGAGTATGGTCAGCGGAGGTCAGTTGCGCTCGTCAGATCGTCGCCGTAGCGCGCCCCGACGCGTGAACCCAGGCCACATGGGGCGTCCGTGCCTGTTCCGCAGCCTGGCCGACCTGAGCTCCGACCTGGCCGATGCGGCACAGACTGTGTTGTCGCCCAGTCACGAGGTGCGGCGGATCTTCGTCGTGCCACCCCAGGAGTTCCCGTCGTGGGCGAAGTATCGCTATGGCCCCGGCCACGCGCTGATCTTCACGGGCGCCGGTGTCATCCATGTGCAGACGGCGGCCTGCGGTCAACCCGCGCAGGCGCGCCTGGTGCCTACGGCCGCCGTGCACTACGTCCAGGTCGGGCTATTGTTGCTCTATGGGCGCCTGGAAATCGGCTATGCTGCGGACGGCTGCGCCCAACAGGTGGTGGTGGAATTCAACACGGTCGGGTGGGATCTGCTGCAGCCTGGGCTCATGGAGCTGCTGCAGGACGTGAGCTCGGCGTCTCCGCCGCCGCCCGTCGACATGCAGCATCCCATGGTCAGTGCGGCCGAAATCGAGCGGCTTCCCTTCAAGTTCGCAAACGGCGTCAAGATGTACATCCTCGCGCCGGGCGAACGCCTGCTGGCGCTGGCCTTTCAGCCGGGCATCTGGACGCGGCGCTTGCTCATCTTCCGGCGCCAGGCTACGCCTCCCATCGTCCTGGTGCTCACTGATCGCTGCGCAAGCCTGATCGAAGAGGCGCGCAGCCTGGACGCGTCGCACGCCTACGGTTATACCTTTACCTTTATCCCGCGGCGCGGCATTACCGGCATGCGTAGCCAGCCGGCGCCGCTAGGTCGCCTGGTCAGCATCGAACTGCTGGTTGAAGGGGCAGGCGCCACGCGCGCGCTGGAGCTTACAGCCGAGGTGGCCGCGACGTGGGAGGCGCAGTGGCGCAACCACGGCGGCGAGTGGTATGACGAGGCCCCGCAGGGGTAACGATCGCTGATCACAGGGAGCTTGCTCGTGCATTTGTTCGCATCGGCACATTCGTGGTAAAATACTCATACAATCAATAGGGGATGAGGCTCCCCAGGATCATGGATCCGACTCGTCTCAAGACTGATAGCCTCTACCAGCGTGTTGCGTTGGTAGAGGCTATTTATTTCACCATTTTCAGGAGACAATGTCATGTCAACCGAGATCGTACGTATCAAGGCCCGTGAAATTCTCGATTCACGCGGCAATCCAACGGTAGAAGTTGATGTTTGGTTGGCGGATGGTTCACGCGGGCGTGCGGCCGTGCCGTCTGGGGCATCCACCGGCGTGCTCGAGGCGCTGGAGCTGCGTGACGGCGATAAGGGCCGGTTTGGCGGCAAGGGCGTCCTGCAGGCCGTCAACCATGTCAACCACGAGATCGCCGACAAGTTGACGGGCCTGGACGCGCTGAACCAGGTGGCGCTAGACCGGGCGCTGATCACGTTGGACGGTACACCCAACAAAAGCAGACTCGGCGCCAATGCGATTCTGGGCGTCAGCATGGCCGTGGCCCGTGCGGCTGCCGTGTCGTCGGGCTTGCCGCTCTATCACTATTTGGGCGGTGTTGCCGCATGCACCTTGCCTGTCCCCATGATGAACATCATGAACGGGGGCGCCCATGCCAACTGGCAGGGCACCGATCTGCAGGAGTTCATGATCGCTCCCATCGGCGCACCAACGTTTCATGAGGCTGTGCGCTGGGGCTCCGAGACCTACCAGGCGCTTAAGTCCGTGTTGAAGAGCAAGGGATACCCAACCAGCGTGGGCGATGAGGGCGGTTTTGCCCCGACCCTCAAGACAAACGCTGAGGCTATCGAACTCATCTTGACGGCCATCGAGAAGGCAGGCTATAAACCTGGCGCTGATATCAGTATTGCGATTGATCCCGCCTCAAGCGGCTTCTACAAAGACGGCCTCTACAACCTACGCACCGAGAATCGTCAGGCCTCGTCGGCCCAAATGGTCGAGATGTACGCGCAGTGGATCGAGAGCTACCCCATCATTTCCTTGGAAGACGGTCTGGCGGAGGACGATTGGGAAGGCTGGAGCCTTCTCAATCAAGCCTTGGGCAGCAAAGTCCAACTTGTCGGCGATGACATCTTTGTCACCAATGTCGAGCACCTCGCGCGGGGCATCGCTGAGCATACGGCGAACTCCATTTTGATCAAGTTGAACCAGATCGGCTCCCTGACCGAGACGATCCAGGCCATCCAGATGGCGTATAAGGCAGGGTGGACGGCTATGGTGTCGCATCGCAGTGGTGAAACGGTAGACAGTTTCATCGCCGATTTGACGGTTGCCATGGGCACGGGCCAACTCAAGACCGGCGCGCCGTGCCGTTCGGAGCGCGTGGAGAAGTACAACCAGCTCATGCGCATCGAGGAGGAATTGGGCGCCGCCGCCCTCTACGCCGGGCGCAAAGCATTTGTGCGCTAGGATGGTCACCTTGCTCAATGTCGCACAGCATCGGTCGCTAGAGATCGGGCTGCGTATCGTTGAAACACATCTTCACCAGGCTCGTGCCTGGCTAGGGAGTGAACCTGAGCGTGGGACCCTGCAACAACGCACGGT
>CAZEPA010000245.1:0-6644 GCA_964513955.1 uncultured Anaerolineae bacterium
GATCCAGGGGACGTTCGGTGCGCCGGACTATGCACCGCTCGTACTGAGCAACAGCGCGGGGCATGGTTTGAGCATTCCCACGGCCAGTATTGACGGTATCTACGTTGGGAACGCGGGCGCCTATGGCATGGTGGTGAATGCAGCGGGTCAAGACGGCGTCTATGTCGGCGCCGCGGGCACTCCGTCATCGTCTACGGCCTCATCGGCTGCGAACGGCTTCGAGGTCGCCGGCGCCCAAGGTCATGGTTTGTACGTTGGTCGGGCTGACAACGCCGGCTTGTACGTGAACTCGGCGGGCGGCTCCGGTCTGTACGTGGGCTCGGCGGGGACCGGCGTATACGTGAACTCGGCGGGCTACGACGGCGTGGCCGTGAGTTCGGCGGGCCTCGACGGCGTGTACGCCGACACAACCCTGGCTAACGGCCAATGGGGCTTCGAAACGCCTGACGGGATCCACGGCAGCAACGTGCTCCTCCATTTCCTCTCATTGGTGGCTCAGGTCAGCGGCCCGGACAGCTTGACGCCCGGCGACATCGTGGCCGCGGCGGGCGTCACCGATCCGTTACCCGGCAGCACGGCGCACACGCCGCTCGTGCGCCTGGCGGGCGGAACCTTCACCAATGTCGTCGGCGTCGTTGAAAGCCACCTGGGCCTTGTCCAGCAGCCCAGCCATCCAAAGCCAGTGGAAGGTGAAACACCCGCCGAGACGCCAGCATCCGAATTGCGCAGCGTTGATGGTCCAGCTCAAGCCGGCGACTACGTGGCGATCACCGTACTCGGCGCGGCCCAAGTGAGGGTGTATACCGCGACACCGATTGCCGTCGGTCAACGCCTTACCATCGCAGCACATGGCCGGGCACGTGCATTGGGCACGATCAAGGTGCAATTGGCCGGCGGCGCAGGTACGGCCGACTTGGCCGAGAGCGCACCAGTTATCGGCGTGGCGCTGGAAGCAACGAAGGATGGCCTGGTCTGGGTGCTGGTCAATCCGCAGTAGCTTCACTTCCTGCAACCTGGCGAGCCGACGTTGAACGCAAAACACGCCGCTTGTCGGTTAACCCAAAGACGGGTTAGTTCAAGCGCACACTTCAGGTGCGGAGGCCTACGGACAGCTCTGGCCCCAATGACCAGCTGTGGTCATCACATCTCCTATGTCAATCACGCCAAACGGCTCGACGACGTCGTAGCGCAGATCATAGAGTGCGACGTTGTGCCAGCGACTGGCGACGCTGGCGATGTCAGCCGCATCAACCAGGCCGCTGCCGTCGAAGTCAACGGTGCAGGCGGTCAGCGGCCCCAACAGCGTGAACGCCGCATCGCCCGGCGCCGATTGGTAGTTGACGTAGACCCTTCGGAAATGAGCTCCGTTGCCGCCGGTCCCCTGCGCCAGACCCCAGTCGGGGATGCCGTGCTGCCACGCCTCGATCTGCACCCAGTATTTCGTCCCCCCGGTCGCCACGAAGGCCGCGGGGAGGGTAAACTGGTAGTCGTACAGCGTGACGCCGCCGAAGACGCCGGCCAGGGTCTGGCCCGCGTTTCCGCCGGCTTCATACTCCACCAGGGGCGGGCCGGCCACGGCAGGCTCCGTGCCGGCGGCAATGGAGGGATAGATGGCGACGGTGAAGTTGATCACCGGGCCTCCAGAGCCGAGATAGGCCGGATCGAATCCACCGCGCCACTGAATCTCGGTGATTGCCTGGGTTGACGGTAGAATGAAGCTGTCCCAGACCCATTGGTCCCAATCGCTGCCGTCAGGGTCCATCCAGGAAGAGTGGTACAGGGCGCCGCTCGCGCTGGGCGGCTGGCTGTAGAGGATGGCGGTGGGCAGGCTTTCTGCGCCCGACCCGGCAGAGCCGAGTGCGATGCACGCCATGACCAAGACCAGCGTAATCCCGAAAGGTTTTGATGACATCGTGCCTCCTGGTTCGATTTCGGCTCGACACGGGTGCATGTTATCCGTTGCCGAGCTAAATATGGCGCAGTGCAAAGTGCTTGTCAGTGCATGCTGGACGAAGCCCAGGGTTTCTCAACGGTTGCGAAGACACAAATACCCTTCAGGCGTATTCGTGTCTTCACCTTTGCCTCATGGTGGCGGGTTACAGGGCGGTTACCCATTCCCTGCGGCACGACCGCGAATGAATACAGGCAATCCGTGGCGATCCGTGTTCATCCGCGGCCTATCTTCAGATCAGACGTACGACTCGTAGACTGGATCGTACATTTGGCCGCGGACGGCCTTGAGCAAATCGTCCGGTTGGGGCATCGTAGCCAGGCCGTGCGCGTAAGCCACGGCCGCCACAGCCGCGCCGATGTGCGCGGAGACCTGGCGAATCTGGTCAATCGCCGGGTAAATGCGTCCTAAAGCCAGATCCTCCTCGCTCACCAGGCTGGCCAGGGTCTTGGCCGCCGCGTAGAACATCTCGTCGGTGATGCGCGTGGCGCCGCAGGCGATGATTCCCAGGCCAACGCCGGGGAAGATGTACGCGTTGTTGCCCTGTCCTGATACAAAAGTCTTGCCCGCGTAAGTCACCGGGTCAAACGGGCTGCCGCTGGCAAACACGGTGCGGCCGCCGGTCCAGGTGTAGGCTTGCTCGGCCGTACATTCGGCCTTTGACGTGGGGTTGGAAAGAGCGAAGATGATTGGTCGCGGGTTGAGGCGCGCCATCGCCTCGACAATGGGCTGCGTAAAGGTGCTGCCCACGCCGGACACGCCGATCAAAGCCGTGGGTTTGATCGCCTCCACAGCCGCTTGCAGATCGGGTACGAACGCGTGGTCGTGCGCAAACGGGCGCTTGTGCTCCGCCAGATCGCTGCGCGAGGCGACGACTAAGCCCTTCGAATCCACAAACCAGCAGCAGCGCCGGGCTTCGCCCTCGGACAAGCCCTCGTTCTCCAGGGCCGTGACAATCAGATCGCCGATGCCGATGCCAGCTTCGCCCGCGCCCAGGAAGAGGAAGCGTTGGTCAGCCAGGCGGCCGCCAGTCAAGCGCAGCGCGGAGTAGACGCCGGCGAGGGCGACGGACGCTGTGCCTTGAATGTCATCATCGAAGGTGCAGATGCGATCGCGGTATTTGCGCAGTAAGCGGAATGCATTCATGTTGCCGAAATCTTCGAACTGCACAATCGCGCGGGGATAAAGGTACTGCGCCGCCAGGATGAACTCTTCGACGAAGGCGTCATAAGCCTCGCCGCGCTCACGTTTTTGCGCGAGGCCGATGTACAGTGGATCATCGAGCAGCGCCTGGTTGTTGGTGCCTACGTCCAGGGTGATGGGCAGGCAGGAGGCGGGATGCACACCGGCGCATGCGGTGTAGAGCGCCAGTTTGCCGATGGGGATGCCCATGCCGTTGGCGCCTAGATCGCCCAGGCCAAGAATGCGCTCGCCGTCGGTGACGACGATAATGCGCACGTCGGTATACGGCCAATTGCGCAAAATGTCCACCACGTGACCACGATCGTTGATACTGATGAAAAGGCCGCGGGCCTGGCGAAAAACATGCCCGTACTGCTGGCACGCCTGACCGACCGTGGGCGTGTAGATGATCGGCATGATCTCATCCAGATGGTCAATCACCAGCCGATAGAACAGCGTGGTGTTGCGATCGAGAAGACCGGTGAGATAGCGATACTTGCTCAGCGCGGTGGGTTGGCTGCGCACATTGCGCAACACGCGTTCCTCCTGCTGAGCCAGCGTTGCCACCCGCGAGGGCAAAAGCCCGCGCAGGTCGAGCGCTTCGCGCTCCGCTTCAGTGAAACCGGTGCCTTTGTTGAGGAGCGGGCTGTGCAGCAAGTCCGCGCCACGTGGATACAGACGAGGTTTTGTAGGATTCATCGCTTTTTCCTCTGACTGTCTTTCCTTTGATCATGGGCGCGCATGAAGTTTTCAACGTGCTGTCAAGCCGGCACGGCAGCGTTGACCGCTAATGCATTTTATCACAAAAGCGCGCTGCTGAACATTTTAGCTCTGCTGATGGGCCGGATCGCGCAAGGAAGGCGGCAAGGGAATGTCCGCTGGCAGGCGCGGGTCTGGCTCTGGCGCGCCGCTCACCAGCGTCAGCGGCAGCACCCCCGCCCAGATCGGCAGCTCATAATCCACCTCGTCGTCCAGCGGTGGGCCGCTGCGTATCTTGGCCGACGCGCTGGCGATAGGCACGGCCACAACCGTGGTGGCGTCCAGTTCCTGCTGGCTGGGCTGACGCACCTCCGACCAGCGCCCGGGCGCGATATGCTCAGTAATTGCCGCCAACGCCGCCATCTTCTGACCTGGTTCGGTGACGATCGCGCCGCGGCCGAACAGCAGCGCCGAACGGTAGTTGATCGAATGATGAAAGGCCGAGCGCGCCAGCACAATGCCATCTACTAACGTCATCGTGATGCACACCTCGGCGCCAGTCTCGATCACCTTGAGCAGGCGGCTCGCGGGCGCGCCGTGCAGAAATAGCACATCCCCCTGACGCGCGTGCAGCGTGGGGATGACATACGGTTGTCCATCCACCACAAAACCAACATGGCAGATCGGCGCCTCATCAATGATTTGGTAGATGGTTTCCTTCTGATAGTCTCCGCGCTGCGGCTTGCGGCGCACCCGGTTGCGGTCGGTCTTGGGAAAATCTGACATAGGTTCACCTGTTTTTCCTGCTTGTTATCTGCCAGCGCCGCCTGGGCAATGTCGCTTCAAGACTGATCCCACGCCAGATGGCGCAAACTCCTTTAGTATAGCATGGCGGCGGTCAAAAGGCAGACGCACGGGGACGCTGCCGCATATCTTTGACAGGTCAAAAGCGGATGTGATAAACTACATGCCCTGCGATGCTTTGTGAGCTGGCGGCAAGACGGAGACTGGCGTTTGCCCGGCCGCCGTCGCTGCTCCAAACGCTGAACCACTGGTCTTGGTCCGCTGCACCTGGCGGTCGTTCTGGTCAGGTGATTGTCCCATCTGTTCCTGTCTCGCTATGTTGTGGAAGAGAGAATAGCATGAAAAAGAGGATCCACTATCGCCCATCGTTCCGCGCCCAACTGTCGGCTTTTGTCGCGGTGCTGACCATGTTGAGCAGCTATTGGCTGCCCGCAGCCGCCAATGGCCCCATTACTCCCCTCAACCCGACCGAGCAGGCCATGACAGCACCGGAGCTGGCAGCCCAAGACGTGGCGCTGGCATCGCTCCAGGTGCAGAACCTCGTCGGCGGTCATCGCGCCGAGGTGTTTGAGGTCTACCCCTTTGTCGGTCCCTATGCGCCAAGTCTCAGCGCATGCGCAGATGGCCATTGTTACCAGGTTGACATCTACAACATAGACCAGAATGCCACGGTAACGGCTATCGTCCACCAGGGGCAGGGCAAAGTGCTGGAGGCCTGGCAGCTTGCCAATACCTTCCCGCTTATCAATCAACGCTTCTATCGCCGCGCCATCGAGCTGATTCGCACGAGCGCCGACGTGAAGGCCGCCCTGGGCTTCGTCCCCGATCCGGCGCAGATTCGCCTGATGGATCAGAATCACATGGACACGCAGTGCGATGGAAGCCACCTGTGCGCCGGCGCGACCTTCTTCACGGACAGCGGCGCCGTGTGGGTGCTCGTGGATCTGACCGAGGACAAAATTGCCAAGATTTGGTGGTCAGAGCGGCCGCAGGACATGCAAAGCGCGCTCTATGCTCCCAAGCCGGAGGTCAAGCCTGAGGACTGCAACACCACGATCCATGTCACTCGCAATGGTTGGAACCTTGACTACCGCACCACCCCAACCGATGCCCTGGAAATTACCAATCTGACCTACGACGTCGGAGGATCGCCGCAGGCGGTCGCCACCCGCATGAAGCTGATCGAATGGCACGCGCACTATCCAGGCAATTGGGGCTACCGTGACTACACCGGCTGCGGCGGCAGCGGCGGCGGCTTTCCCATCTACCCCTACGGCGTGACCCAGGTGCGCACCCTGTACGATCATCTGAGCAATGTCGTTGGTTTTGAGGTCGTCCAGGATTTCCGTATGTCCAATTGGGGCGCGTCCTGCAACTATCGTTACGAGCAGCACTTCCAGTTCTTCACTGATGGCCGTTTTCGCGTCGTCACCGCGGCTTTCGGCCAGGGCTGCGGCAATGACCAGGATCAGGAGGCGACCTATCGCCCGGTCGTGCGCATTGACATCGCTGTGAACGGCGACAGTAACGACACGCTGTCCCTCTGGAACGGCTCGCAGTGGGTGGATCAGGCGACCGAAGCCTGGTGGCTGCAAAGCGGCCCTTACACCACCGAAGGGTATCGCTACCGCGTCATGGACCAGGCTGGCTTCGGCTACTACATTGAGCCAGGACAGGGTCAATTTGACGACGCCGGCACCGGCGACAACGCCTGGCTCTATGTCACCCAGCACAAGGTCGCCGAGGGCGACGCGGACATGCCCGCCATTGGCCAGTGCTGCACCGGCACGTACGTGCAAGGCCCTGAGCAGTTCATCAACGGCGAATCAGTGAGTAACCAGAACATCGTGCTCTGGTACGTGCCGCAAAGCGTGACCATTACCACCTGGAGGCACAATCAACCGCCTTACCCCGCGCAATACTGCTGGACAGACAACACAGCGAATACCTGGCCCTGTTTCTCTGGCCCCATGTTCGTGCCGACGACGCTCACCATCCAGAGTCAAGC
>CAZEPA010000246.1:0-6640 GCA_964513955.1 uncultured Anaerolineae bacterium
GCGCACCAGGTCTGCCTCGCCGGCCGTGTAGCCGGCCACCAAGGTTAGCAACTGGATGATCTGTTCCTGATAGATGCAATTGTGTACGATGACATTGTTGGCCACGAAGTTGTGCAAGCCCTCGACGGTAATGTCGTAGACCGGCTCAACCCCTGCAGGCTCGATCGCGATGATCTCCTGCCAATCAATCTGCAAAAGCTGCTGAGTTTTTTGTGGTGGCGTAGCCACGAAGCTACCAACGACTAGCTCGCGTAACGGCTTCCAGCCGTTTTCGGTGAGTAGCTTGTGATCGGGTGTCACCTTGATCTGCGCTCCGTTGCGGAGCGTGACCTGCCAGACTTCCCTCTGCCCGTTGACGATGAAGTGCGTCACGCGCCCGATGGCGGGACGCAGGTTGGCATCTACACCCTGCACCCACAGGTCTTCGACCTCCCCTAACGCGTCCATCCGATGTGGCGTCCCTGTGCGGGCATCGAAGACAATCGCGTCGCCGCTGACGCAAACCCCGTAGGTCTCGCCCAAGATAGGTTCGAGGGCCGGGTGGACGTACTCTGGCTTCTTGCGGCCGTGCAGGCAGGCGATGTATTCCGGGATGTAATCCATCGGGCCGGGGCGATAGAGGGAAATGGCGGCGACGATGTTGTTGAACTCGTGCGGCTGCATCTCCGTCAGGACGCGGCGCATGCCCGCGCCTTCCACCTGGAAAACGCCGGCCACTTCACCGCTGGCGAGCAGCTTGTACGATTCCACGTCGTCAAGGGGAATGTTGTCCAGCGTGTAGCGCGTACCGTGGCGCTCGGCAATCAGCCGCGTGGCCTCGCGCATGACGCTAAGCGTGGACAGGCCGAGGAAGTCCACCTTGAGCAGGCCGATGGATTCCAGCACCGGGAACTCATACTGCGTCACCATCTTCGTA
Source organism: uncultured Anaerolineae bacterium (assembly GCA_964513955.1). Classification (GTDB taxonomy): domain Bacteria; phylum Chloroflexota; class Anaerolineae; order SSC4; family Amarolineaceae; genus Amarolinea. The sequence goes on from CAZEPA010000246.1 coordinate 917, forward strand.
ATGGCCGACTTCTGCGGACGCATGAGCGGCGTGTAGTGAATCAGCGGCTTGTCGGCCACGATGACGGCCGCGGCGTGAATGGAGGCATGGCGCGCGACGCCTTCGATCAGGCTGGCGGTTTCCAGCAGTTCCTTGACCTGCGCCTGTTCATCGTAGCTCTGCTTGAGGTCAGGAATCTGCTCCAGCGCCTCTTGGATGCTGACCGGCTTGCCTGGGATGTTGGGGATCATTTTGGCGACGCGGTCCACCTCGGACAGCGGAATTTCCATCACGCGGCCCACGTCGCGCACTGCGGCGCGCGCCTTCATGCGGCCAAAGGTGACGATCTGTGCGACTTGATCTTCGCCGTAGCGGGAGATGGTATAACGGATCATCTCCTCGCGCTGATCGTCTGGGAAGTCAAGGTCGAAGTCCGGCATGGTGACGCGGCCCGGATTGAGGAAGCGTTCGAAGATCAGGTTGTTGGGCAGTGGATCGAGGTTGGTAATGCCGGTGACGTAGGCGACCACCGAACCCGCGCCGGAGCCGCGCACGTTGTACCAGATGCCGCGCTCTCTGGCGTAGCGGCAGAGGTCGCCCACGATCAGGAAATAGACGTCGAAGCCCATTTCGTGGATGACTTTCAGTTCGTGCTCGCAGCGGCGGCGCACGGCTGGATCGTCCGCACGACCGCCGTAACGCTGACGCAGGCCGATTTCTGCCAGATGGCGCAAATAGCTCTCGTAGTCGTGGCCCGCAGGCACCGGGAAGGGCGGCAGATGGTAGTTCTTGTCCTCCACATCCACGTTGCACATGTCAGCGATCCGCAGTGAATTGGAGAGAGCGCCGGGGTACGCGCCGAAGATTCGGTCCATTTCCGCTGCGCTGCGCAGATAGTACGAGCCATCGCTCATGCGCAGGCGCTCTTTGGCGGCCATCGCAGCTGTGGTCTGGATGCAGAGCAGCACGTCGTGGGGATTGGCATCGCGTGATTCTACATAATGTACGTCGTTGGTGGCCAGCAGCGGCAGGTCATACTGGCGGCTGAACTCGATCAACTGCTGATTGACCTGGTCGAGTTCCGGGATGCTGTGCTCCTGTAATTCCAGGTAATAGCGCCCCGGCCCAAAGACGTCACGATACCAGTGCACGCGTTCCACGGCTTCACGCTCGTGACCCTGGCTGAGCAGGCTGGGAATTTCGGAGGCCAGGCAGCCGCTCGTGCAGATCAGCCCGTGCGCGTGTTTTTCCAGGAAGGCTTTGTCAATGCGAGGGCGGTAGTAATAGCCTTCGAGCTGCGCGTGGGTGCAGATTTTGAGCAGGTTGCGGTAGCCAATTTCGTTCTCAGCCAACAGCAGCAGATGATGGCGCGCTTTGTCCAGCGTGGCGTCACGACCTTCCATCGGTCGGCCGTGCTTGGTTAAGTACGCCTCCACGCCGACGATGGGCTTGATGCCTTCTTTTTTGCACGCGCGGAAAAAGTCAATGACCCCATGCATCGTGCCATGATCGGTCAGGGCCATTGCCCTTTGGCCCAGGCTGGCCGCATGCTTGACCAGGTCATTGACTCGGCCCAGGCCATCGAGCAGCGAAAATTCGGAATGGACGTGTAGATGAACGAACTCGGGCGCCATGGAACGAGCCTCATACATTGCGAGATTGGTGCGGCTGCACTATACACCAGGCGTTGGATTTCATCAACATTTGCCACCCCGGCCGCCGCTGACGCTATCGCTCTGTATGCACTTAGTAGTTCTCCAGCGGCGTCTCGTCATACCACCAGAATCCGTGGGTCAGGACGTAGAGGCGATCCTGGCGGCCGAGCCAGCCGCACACGCAGCCCTCGCGCCAGCGCGCACTGCTGTCGCTCAGGTATTTGAAGCCGCCAAAGAACTGCGGCGCATAGGCCTGGTAGCGGAAGCCCGCGGCGCTGACGGTCGCATCAGGCAGCACCATCGTGTTGGTACGCACCACCTCGTGCGGACAAACGCCCTGCACCTGGATCGCCAGCCCGGTCTCCAGAATGAGTTTTTCGCGGCGCAGCCCGTCTTCATCGTTGAAGCCCAGCGCGGCCACGTAGGGCGCTTCATAGTGCAAACCCAATTCGCTGCCCAGGCGTTGAATCTCGTGCAGTTGGCGCATGGCAGCCAGCGCGAAGGGGTTGTAGTGCAGCGCATGCAGGCGTACGAAGTAGGTGGCCGTCGCGCCCTGATCGTGCTCGATTTGGGCCAGGTGTCGTGCGTTCACCACCGTGAAATCAATGTCATGGCGCAGCAGGAGGATGCGGCTGGCGCCGTTTGCCTTGCCATCGAGCAGGTCTTGAAAACTGACGCAGGCATAGCCCAATGCCTGGGCCTCGGTCAGAATTTCCTGGTAATGGGTATAGGTGAAGCCGCAGTTCATGATGGTCTGTTTCTGTAATTGCTCAGGCATCTGGCAGCCGCCTATTTAATTCGTGGCTAATGGGCGTCCCGCCGCCTGGGCGCCCACGCCTACCAGCATGGCTTCCACGAAGGTGGACGCCCGGCGGTACGCCCATCAGGCGCGATTTCAATCGCTTTCAGCGCCCGTGTCCCAGCCGGAAGTGATCGGCCTGGCGCCAGGGGTTGAACGGGTCATCGGTGGGCGCGGCCGCGCCCGGGCTGCCTGCGCCAACGACCGCCTGGCCTTCGAGCAGATCAGACAGCGCGGCCGCGATCAGCGCCTCATCAGGCACAGGATCGTGCGCGGGCTGCCAGTCGGCGAAATGCTCCTCCACAAAATGCGTGGTGGCTTCGCCCGCCTGGAAGACGGGATGCCGAATCACGGCGAGCAGGAAGGGGATATTGGTGGTGACGCCGAGGACGATGTAGTGCTCCAGCGCCCAGGCCATCTTGCCCAGGGCATCGGCGCGATCCTGACCCCACACAATCAGCTTTGCCATCATCGGGTCGTAGTGCAGCATTACCTCCGCGCCGGTGCTGATGCCCGCGTCGACGCGGACGCCAGGCCCGACCGGCTCGACCGCGCGCAGCACCGGGCCGATGCTGGGCAGGAAGTGGTTGGCTGGGTCTTCGGCGTAGATGCGACACTCGATGGCGTGCCCGCGCTGGGCGATCTGCGCCTGGCTGAAGGGCAGCGGCTCCCCGGCCGCGACCAGCAGCTGCGCCTTGACCAGGTCAATGCCCGTCACCGCTTCGGTGATGGGATGTTCCACTTGTAGGCGGGTGTTCATCTCCAGGAAGTAGAAGTTGCGCTCACTGTCCACCAGGAATTCGATCGTGCCCGCGTTAGTGTAATTGACAGCGCGCGCCGCCTGCACCGCGGCCGCGCCCATGGCCGCGCGCAGCGCCGGCGTCAGCACCGGCGACGGCGTCTCTTCGATGATCTTCTGATGCCGGCGCTGGACCGAGCATTCGCGCTCGAACAGGTGCACGACATTCCCGTGCTGATCGCCCATCACCTGGAACTCGACATGGCGCGGCTCAGACAGGTATTTTTCTAGATACACGCGGTCATCGCCAAACGCGTTCTGCGCCTCGCGTCGCGCCGATTGCAGCGCGTCCGGCAAGTCCTGCGGCCGTTCCACGATGCGCATGCCTTTGCCGCCGCCGCCGGCCGCCGCTTTGACCAGCAGCGGGAAGCCGAGCGCGGCGCCCGCCGCCAGCAGATCCGCATCGGCCGTGCTCTCCTGGTAGCCCGGCACCATCGGCACACCCGCCGTGCGCATCGCCGCGCGCGCGGCGGTCTTACTGCCCATGGCGCGCATCGCCTCTGGCGTGGGGCCGATGAAGACCAGGCCGGCCTTGTTCACGGCCGCGGCAAAGTCGGCGTTTTCGGACAGAAAGCCGTAGCCGGGATGAATGGCCTGGCAGCCGCGCTCCACCGCCGCCTGGATGATGGTATTTCCGCGGAGGTACGATTGGCCGGGCGCGGGCGGCCCAATCAGCACGGCTTCATCGGCCAGCGCCGTATGCAGCGCCTGCGCGTCGGCCTCAGAGTAGACGGCCACGGTGCGGATGCCCATCTCCTGGCAGGCGCGGATGAGGCGCACGGCAATCTCACCGCGGTTGGCGATCAGAACTTTGTCGAACATACGATTTTCCCCATTGGCGTCAGTTCTCGTAGGTGCGGCCTCCTGGCCGGACGGCGTTGGCGTCAGGAAGCATGCTTCGTGGCACACGACATCGTCACGCTGGAGGCGTGACCTACGGTGTAGGGCGCTTTTTCAAGCCGAGGAGCCTTCGCGCCCTCGCGGCCTGGCGTTGAGACAATTCTCCGTCACCCTATGCCTTTCGCGGCCGGCTCTTTGATGACCCCAAGCGCGTCGCACTTGCCGGTGAAATCGTCTCGATCTTGTCGTAGACCTCGGCCAGGCTTAGCTGGCACTGAATAGACGGGATCACTACGGTCGCGTCCCGCCCGCTGCGCTCGGCAAACAGCCAGGCGCCATCCGCCTGCCGTGCAAAATGCTCGATGCGCGCAATGTCCTGCGCCACCAAGAGATAGTCGCTCAGCGATTCCAGCGTGCGGTACTGCGCAAACTTTTCACCGCGGTCGTACGCCTCGGTGGACTTGGACAGCACTTCAATGATGACCGTGGGGTTGAGCAGCGTATCTTCCTCCTCATCGTCAAAGCGGGGCTGACCGCAGACCACAACCACGTCCGGGTAGGTGTATAACCCGGTGGCGCTGACCTTGACGCGCAGGTCGCTGGTGAATACATCGCATGATCGGCCTTTGAGCTGCACAAAGAGGGAAGCGACACAATTAACCATGATTCGCACGTGCCGGGGACTGGCGCCGGCCAGGGCAAAAACCTCGCCCGCGTAGTATTCGCTTTTTGTTTCTGCCTCGCGCTCATACGCCAGGTACTCCTGCGGGGTCAGAAAAGGCTTCAGTTGGACGCTCATGGTTCTATCCTTGTCAGTTTGACCGAGTCTTGCCACGAATTTGACGAATAGGTGTGGCGGATCACATTCTGAACACCCCGTACGTGGTGTCCGGCACCGGGGCGTTGAGACAGGCGGAGAGGGCCAGGCCGAGCGCACGGCGCGTCTCCGGCGGATCGAGGATCCCGTCGTCCCACAGCCGCGCCGTGGAGTAGTAGGGGCTGCCCTCTTTTTCGTATTTGTCCATGATCGGCTGCTTGAACGCGGTCTGCTCTTCGGCGCTGAGCAGCGGCTTGCCCAGCCGCGCCAGTTGATCCTGCTTGACGGTCAGCAAGACGTTGGCGGCCTGCTCGCCGCCCATGACGCTGATTCGGCTGTTGGGCCACATCCACAGGAAGCGCGGGCTGTACGCGCGTCCGCACATGCCGTAGTTGCCCGCGCCAAACGAGCCGCCAATAATGACCGTCAGCTTGGGCACGGCGGCATTGGCGACGGCGTGCACCAGCTTGGCGCCGTCTTTGGCAATGCCGCCAGACTCGTACGCGCGGCCAACCATGAAGCCGGTGATGTTTTGCAGGAAGAGCAAGGGAATGCGGCGGCTGGTGCACAGCTCGACGAAATGCGCGCCCTTGAGCGACGATTCGCTGAACAGAATGCCGTTGTTCGCGATGATCCCCACGGGGTAGCCGTAAATACGTGCAAAGCCGCAGACAAGCGTTGTGCCATAGAGTGCCTTGAATTCACGGAAGCGGCTGCCATCCACCAGGCGGGCAATGACCTCGCGCACGTCGTAGGCGGTCTTGAACGTCGTCGGAATCACGCCGTACAGCTCGGCCGGATCGTAGAGCGGCTCCTCCGGCGGCGCCACATCCAG
>CAZEPA010000247.1:0-6605 GCA_964513955.1 uncultured Anaerolineae bacterium
CCAGGCGCACGGCCAGGCCGCTGGCAATCGAGAGCACGAGCAGCCCGTGCGCCACGCGCTCGCCAAACAGGCCCTGGCGGGCATATTCCGCGTCGGTGTGAATCAAGTTCCAGTCGCCGCTGAGCGCCGCGAAATTGACGACGTCGGTCTCGGTGACGGTGCGCCCGACGCTGGTGATCGAATCGCCCGTCGTGAATTCCTCGAAGAAAAGCCCGGTAATGCGGGCGAGTGCTTTGGTCATCAGAATACTCTCTTTCGTAGAATGTCGTGCCGATTCTAGTATTGCGTCAAGGAGCAATGCACGTCCGGCTCTTGCCAGGGGATACGTTTTGATTTTTTGGGGCATAGTCCACCTGGGTTGGACTTTGCATTCGTTGCAGCGACACTACGAGCAACAGATACGAACGATCGGCATCAAACCTGCTCTAAGCGGCGGCGTGTTCTAACACCTCATCCACAACTGTCCATTGCGCTTCAATCGTATCGGCTGACAAATCAGCGCCGCAATCCCACTCGACAAAGTACTTGCCGTTTGTAATCTTCATGAATTCCCTCGGATTCACCAATTCTGCGAACGCCTCGTACTTGAGATAGGGGCTGACATCGAAATAACCCATTCGCCCATCTTCCGCAACCACGCGCAGCACCCACTTAGCTTGTGGATAAACTTCAGCAATTCTCATTGGTCAATGAACTTGTCGTAATCAGCATGACTGCCAATCCATACCTCTGGATTCCACCTGGAGCGTCGATACCTATCGCTCGGTAACGTTTTCCGACTCGTAACGACCACAGTTCTTCAATTCGCTTCAGTTGCAGCAAGGGATGCCGTGGATTTTCCTTCAGCAGTTCATAATTCTTGTCAGCCAATTCTCGAATGGCAGCAGGATAGGTGTAACTCCATACAGGCTGTACTTCAAATTTCCACAACGTACAGCAGCGGCAGCCCTTATCTGACTTCGCGGTGGACGTGCGCTCCACTCGTCCTGAACTCAACCGAAGGATGAAAACGGTGTGGGATGCTGTGTGTGACGACAAAGAAAGCTGCGCACCGCCCCGTGATCTGACCGTAGCCACGGGCTGACTGCCACGCACACGGGGTTGACCCGCAAACCAGGCTGCCCGACGAAGCGACGGGCGGACTCCCGCCCAACGGGTCGCGTCAGTGGCTTTGCTCCACGCCGTTTGCGGAGCAAAGTCCACTGCACGCGGGGTTGGGCGGCTATTGCATGTCACCTGACCACAGGTGTAATTGTGGATGGTATTGCCGTATCTCCTACAAGCCAGAAAGCTCCTGCTCCGCCTTTTGAGCAATGTGAGGGAACATCTTGGCGTACTTGTTCATCCAAGCTGAGGTACGAGACTTCGCCACCTCCGACCTGCACTGTGTCTCCGTTGTGCCATATGGTCTTCTCGCCTGCGAGTTCATCAATGATCTCGACAATGGCCCCTTGGATATTCACTGTAAAATCGGGCGGCCATATAAGCAAGTAGTCATTAACTCGTAGGCATTCATTTTCTATCGCTAGCTCGCCAACCATCATAGCCATCAAACGCGTCGCCGTAATTGGCGGTGTTGCGACAGAGGTGGCGATTTGAGCCTCGCGGGGTTTCGTACCACAGGCTGCTAGAGTAAACAGTACGAAGATATGAAAAGCAACCTTCATAATGCTTCGCGTTTGTCGAAACTGGTTCTGAAACTGTAGGAACTTGAGCATGTTTATCCGACTACTGCAAGAAATAACTGGTGCGGCCCAGTTGTTGGCAAGTTGCTATCGAATGCAGAATACCAACACATATGGCTGCAATAAGACAGTTATGTCTACCCCATTGCAGCCATGCAGGTGAGCATTAGTTAGTTGGTGAGGATACTAACTCCGAGGACGTTGTAGATGTGATCTACCGGTCCATAAATGGCTTGATTACCGTACTTCGAAATCGTTGTGCCGTAAGCTACATTGTTCTGGAACCACGGCCCTCCGCTATCGCCACCTTCGACATTGACGTTCACACGAACATTGACGCCGTCAAAGTTCTTGTCCTGAATAAAGCCGCAGCCTAAGCCGGTGGTCTTGCCATACTTACAAACATACTCGCCAACATACTGGCTAGCGCGAAACTTAACAAAGTAGATCGCCTGTGCATAGGTTCCTGTCCAAACCAAGTTCCTGGCATTCAGAGGGTTAGCCGCAAGATTCCACTGAATGTCGTACACACCCCCAGTCGTTCCCCCCATCCAAGATAGTGTATAACCGTTCCAAGATTGTCCGTCTGGGCAGTGTCCGGCTGTAGTAATACCCTTATCGCCTGTGATTGCCTTGCGTACTGAGAATCCGCTTGTGCATAAAGTAATAGCCAAGCCACCATAGATGTCAACGACATCCTGTGGGAGTTCACCCACGCGAACAATTCTCACTCCCGCAGGTAGTTCAGCGTTCGCACTGTGCATAGCAGCGGTAAGTTGCTCCTCATCGAGGATATACAATTCCGCTGTGTTCTCGTTGAGGTTAATTCCGGAGCTCGATCGAATCCCGAGTTTGCCAGCGACATCAGCTGCCTGAGGCCGGGTTGATTCAAGTTCCCTAAGAGTGAAGGTGGCTTTACGCACCTCAATCAATTTGCTTAGTGTCGCATCAGTCAGGTAAGGCGTCAGTATCTCCTTGTCGACTTTAGTGAGGTGTACGATAATTCTAAAGTCCGGCTGATGTTGTACCCAGAGGCCAGCATAGATTACCGCCTCCTTTTCAGCTAACGTAGCCTCGAGATTACCGATACTGTCCTGTAACTTGAGGCGGAACATTGCCTCTTTGATGTCTACTCCGACGGTCGACGCGTAGTTGGCTGCACTGTCAGCGAGCACCCGTTCACGCGAAGCAACGGGACCCTCGCCGTCGAGGATTGGTGCAGCGAGGGTCGCTCTTGAACTCCCTAAAGGAGTAGCAAGCAACAACACAATCGTTTCAAAGACCGTAATTGAACGAACGACTTTGAGATTGAGTAACATTTTTGCCTCCTTTGGGCTGCTTAGTGGGTTTCAATCCAGCGCGCTGGAAGTGTGCAAGATCAAGCTGTTTCGGCGTAGCCATTATGTAACTGCTCTGATGTGCAGGTAGATACCAAATGTAATGAAATTAAGGAGACGAACATCCCTACTTACTCGTTAGACAGTCCAAGGATAGAACAGACATTTATGGTATCCCTAACATTTCAAGGCTGGACAGGACGCGGGATAGAGCCGCCCAACTCACAATTCAACCGCACCTGCGGCCAAAATCCGAAATCGCGGTTCTACACCGCCGCGACCAGAATCCCCGCGGGGGGCAAATTCCCGATCTTGCGGTCATTATCCCCGCCATTCTTGATAGACGACTCAGAGGCTGCGATAGGTCGGCGCAGCGCAGCAACTGGATGCATCTGAAGCCACGAATGTGCCGGCTCTGAATGCCGACGAAACTCTCCTGCTTGAGGATCTGTTCGTACTTTTCTGCATTGACCTGGGTTGTTCATCCATGCCAAATACGACTAATCATTGCTCAGCGTCTTCCATAGGCCGCTTTTTCCTTTTGGTATTCTATGCTTGAAGTGCCAGGGTCGCCTCCTCCATTTCCGCCGCACCCGGTTCAACCTCAACGCCGTTATTCCATAATTCGTATTCGCTCAAGTCCATGTCATCATTCCAAGATATGCCATATCCTCCAAGGTCAACAGCAACTGTTTTGAAGAAGGCTTCCTGTCTCAACAATTGAAAACGCTCAAGACCAATAATCCTTTGGCAATAGTAAACCTTTTGAACTCCGTTAACAAATGTGACGAGTAGGCGCCTTCCAGTTAGCGGGACCACTGATCTTATTTTGGGTGTATTCACTGTGCTACTCCAGGGCAGGTAGTTGCTTGAACTCATTATTGTTCCACATCTGCAGTAGTTCTTGCTGATATTGTGCACCCCACTCTCGCACCAGCCTTTGCGCACGCCCAGGCAAATCGCCTTCGAGCATCTCAAGTGTTTGAATATCGAAGACAGCGTTGTACTCGCCATAGATGGCGTGAAAGTGTGGGATACCATGTTCGCTTTGACTGAAGTACATCTTGATGACGATTCCAAAGAATCGCGCTATCACTGGCATACGAAAACCTCCGCGTCAAATCTATGCCTGCACAGCTTTGGTGAATGCCTCAACCGCCCATTGATTGATGCTCTTTCCGCTGACCTGGGCCGCGACAGCCACTGCGGCATGGATTTCAGGCGGCACGCGCAGCATGAGCTTGCCTGAATAAGGCTTCTGCGGCGCCCGTCCCAACTTCTCGCAAGCCTCCACATAGTCCTCGACCGCCTCTTCAAAGGCAGCGCGCAGTTCGGTCACCGAATCGCCGTAAAAACCTACCACGTCATTGATGCCAGCGATATGACCCACCAGGCACTGATCTTCATCGCTATACTCGATGCGGGCTGCATATCTCGATAGGTCATCGTGCTCATGGTTTGATACCTGCTGCGCCAACGCCACCCGCCATTGTCCCAGGTCATTCTGGATGGATAACTCAGAGGCTGCGATTGGTCGGGGCAGCGCAGTAAATCAACCAGGGAACGCCTCATCGCCTGGCCAGGCGCAGAACAGATTGTAGCGCTGTCAGGCCCATCATTCTAACCCCCATTCCCCGGTTTGTCAAAAGGTTTGCGATTTTCTGCTTTGCGCTTTTGGTCTTATAATCGGCCTGGTATCACTGCTGCATGCGGAGAGGAGCAAACCCATCGTGCTTGCGGAATTGACGATCCGTGATTTTGCGATTATTGATCAGCTTCATTTGACCTTCGGCGCGGGTTTCAATGTGCTCACCGGTGAGACTGGCGCCGGCAAATCCATCATCATTGACGCCATTGGCCTGCTGCTGGGCGATCGCGCGTCGCCAGACATGATACGCGCCGGCCAGGAGAAAGCGCTGGTGGAGGGAGTCTTCATGCTGGCCCCGGGCCTGGCCGCGGTTCTCGATCCCTTGTTGCGCGAGAACGGGCTGGAAAGCGATGGGCAGGAATTGAGCCTGGCGCGCGAGATTCGCCGCGGTGGTCGTAGCATCAGCCGCATCAACGGCTCCGCGGTCAACACGACGCTGCTCTCTGAGATTGGCGCCGCGTTGGTGGATGTGCACGGGCAAAGCGAGCATCTGTCGCTGATGAACGTCAAACGGCACGTGGGCCTGCTTGACCGTTATGTCAATTTAGAGGATTTGCGCACCACCATGGCGCGCCTGGTGCGCCAGCTCAATACGGTGCGCCGCGAATTGATCGCTTTGCAGCGCGATGAACGCGAGCTGGCGCGGCGCGTTGACCTGCTCACCTACCAGGTGAATGACATTGGCGCCGCGCGCCTGGCGGCTGGCGAAGACAAGGCCCTGGAAATGGAACTCAAACGCCTTTCCAATGCCGAACAGCTCATGAAGTTGACCGAACAGGTCATCGGCGCGCTGGAGGAGGGCGGCGACGAACAGCCGGCCGCGGTGGACATGCTGGGCCAGGCCAGCCACGCCCTGGGCCGTCTCATCCGCATTGATCCTACCCTGGAAGATTTGCAGCGCCAATTAGACGACCTGACTGAACAAATCGTTGACATCGGCCGCGAAGTGCGCCACTACGGCGATGGCATCGAATTCAACCCGGAGCGCCTGCAGCAGGCCGAAGAACGCCTTTCGCTGATTTACAACCTTAAACGAAAGTACGGCGATTCCATTGCCGATATTGTCACCTTTGGCGAGCGCGCCCAAGCTGAATTGAACAGCATCACGCACGCGGGCGAACGCATCGAGGAATTGGGCAAAGAAGAAAAGCGCTTGCTGCACGAAATCGGCGCGTTGGGGACGCAAATGTCGCACGCGCGGCGGGCCGCGGGTGAACGGCTGGCGCGTGCCATTGAACACGAACTGGCGGATCTGCGCATGGCTCGCGCCAATTTTGCCGTGGACATCCAGTGGCAGGAGAGCGCCGATGGCGCGTTTGTGTCGGCCAGCGCATTTCCTGGCGCAGCCGCCGCCAGCGCCGAGGAATCCGCAATCCAGCGCCGCGTCAGCTTCGACAGCACCGGCCTCGACCGCGTGGAATTCCTGGTGTCGGCCAACCCAGGCGAGCCGCTGCGGCCCCTGGCCCGCGTGGCGTCGGGCGGCGAGACCTCGCGCCTGATGTTGGCGCTCAAGACCGTGCTCAGCCACGCGGATGAGACGCCTACGCTGATCTTCGATGAGATTGATGTCGGCATCGGCGGCCGCGTCGGCGCCATCGTCGGCCAGAAGCTGTGGAGCCTGAACAGCAACCACCAGGTGCTCTGCATCACGCACCTGCCGCAGTTGGCTGCCTTTGGCGACACCCATTTCAGCGTTTCAAAGGATACGCACGAGGGACGCACCATCACCGAAGTGCGATCATTGGCCCGCCCCGCGCGCGTCGAAGAGCTGGCGCAAATGCTGGGCACACCCACCTCCGTTGGCCGTGAGAGCGCGGAAGCCCTGCTGGCAGAAACCGAACGACTCAAGACCGTGCCAAGCAGCGAAACCGGCCCGGGATAGGATTCCTGCGCCATGCCTGCACGCCAGGACCGATAGGAATGCAACGTCATGCC
>CAZEPA010000248.1:0-6569 GCA_964513955.1 uncultured Anaerolineae bacterium
GGACGGCAACGATTTCTTCACCTCGTGCAGCCTGGTGCCGGGCGTCATCAACACCATGCTGCCAGTGCTCAAGTACGCCGCGACCATCGCCGACCGTCCCTACCAGCGCGCATTTGGGCCAGACGCCAACAACCTGGCGGTGCTGCCTGGCAGCGTCGTGTCTGGCTACTCCTTCAACCTGACCGCACAAATCAACGACACGCAAAATGGCAACCAGGCCGTTGCGGGCGCCGAAACCTACCTCGTGGCGCAGGGCGCCGCGCCCGTCGGTGATCCTGGCACAGGTGCGGCGATGACAGCCGTGGACGGCACGTTCAACAGCCCGATCGAAGGCGTCCGCGCCACGGTCAACACCAACGGGCTGGCGGCCGGCAAATATCTGGCGATTGTGCGTGGGCGTGACAGCCTGAACAACTGGGGGCCGCTCAGCGCGCAGTGGATCACCGTCTGCTCGTGGGCTAATGTCAACTGCAGCGCCAACGGCGTGGACGTGCTCGACATTCAGCTCACAGCGCAGGCCGTGCAAGACTACTGGACCAACGGCGCCTATAATGCCTTGTACGACGTGGACTTCAACGGCAGCGGCGACGGCGATTTGGACGTGATAGATATCCTGACCGTGGCCGCCTACTTTGGCGCCACGGGGCCGTAAGCAGGGGCGTCACGCCGGAGGCGCGACCTGCGACCGAAGAACGCTGGCGCAGGCAAGCGTGATCTGTGGATGAGCGCGCCGTCACGCCGGAGGCGTGATCTACGACCTCGAACCACAAAACCTTTGCGACGTGGCGTCTTTGCTTTGCGTTGAGACATTCCTTACATCACGCCACGAGATGGGCTAGTCACGTGAACAGCAGTCAGCCGAAACCAGATCAGATCAACCACATTCAGCAGGCGCTGCAGCGGCCTCTGCCTGGGCTAGAAGGCCAGATGCAGATGATGCCGCAGCCGCGACCTGGTATGGAACGCGGCTTCGACCCGGCGCATCGTCCGCGCGAAGGCGGCGTGCTCGTCTTGCTCTATCCCAAAGAGGGCGAGCTGACGCTGGTGCTCACCAAACGCACAGACACGCTCAACCATCATCGCGGGCAGGTCTCCTTTCCGGGCGGCGCGTGGGAGCCGGGCGATGCAGACTTTGTGCAGACCGCACAGCGCGAGGCCCTGGAAGAGCTGGGCATTCAGCCGGAAACGCTGATCATCCTGGGCACGCTGACGCCGCTCTACATCCCGCCCAGCGACTACCGCATCTATCCCACGGTGGCCTACACACCGCAGCGGCCCGATTTTCGTCCCGACCCGGCCGAGGTGGCGATCGTGCTGGAGATGCCGCTGGCGGAATTGACCAGCGGAAGCAACGTGCGCAGTGAAACGTGGGAGTTGCGCGGCTATCCGGTCGAAGTGCCCTTCTTCGAGGTCGAAGGCCACAAAGTCTGGGGGGCGACCGCCATGGTCCTGGGAGAGTTCAGGGCATTGGTGCGCAGCGCCACCCTACTCATCAACGGAGTCAGCGGCTAAGAAATCCATGACCCAACCATTTCATTCTCTCTATACTCATGGCCTGGCCCGCGTGGCGGTGTGCCTGCCGTTCGTCAAGGTGGCTGACCCTCAGCACAACGTAGAGCGTACGCTGGAGCTGGCGCAGCAGGCGTCAGACGCGCACGCAGCCGTGGCGCTGTTTCCTGAGCTGAACCTGGCCGCCTATACCAACGATGACCAGTTTCAACAGGATGCGCTGTTGGAGGCCACGCTGGCTGCGCTTGAACGCGTGGTGACGGCCAGCCTCGCGCTGACGCCGGTGCTGCTCGTGGGCGCGCCGCTGCGGCTGGAAGATAAACTGTTCAACTGTGCGGTGGTGATTTATCGCGGGCGCGTGCTGGGCCTGGCGCCCAAGAGCTATCTGCCGAACTACCGCGAATTCTACGAAAAGCGCCAGTTCGCGGCGGCTCGCGACGCGCTCGCGCGCGACGTTTCGCTGCTGGGGCAGACCGTGCCGTTCGGCCCGGACTTGATCTTCGAGGCGACCACCCTGCCGGGCCTGCGCCTGCACGTGGAGATTTGCGAAGACCTCTGGGTGCCCATTCCGCCGAGCACCTGGGCGGCCCTGGGCGGCGCGACTATCCTGGCTAATCTGTCGGCCAGCAACATCACCGTGGGCAAGGCTGACTATCGCCGCAGCCTGGTAACTTCGCAGGCCGCCAAGTGTCTCGCGGCCTACCTGTACTCAGGAGCCGGGCCGGGCGAATCTACCACCGACCTGGCCTGGGACGGCCATGCGCTGATTGCCGAAAACGGCGAGCTGCTGGCCGAGTCTGAGCGCTTTGCCGCCCGCCAGCAGGTCATCCTGGCCGACATTGACCTGGAGCGGCTGACGCAGGATCGCATGCGCACGACCAGCTTCAACGATGCGGTCAGCAGCGAGCGGGAGCGGCTGCGCCAGCTGCGCCGCATCCCCTTCGATTTCGAGACTCCCGGCGGCGAGATCGGGCTGCAGCGCCAGGTGGAGCGCTTCCCGTATGTGCCGCGCGATCCGCGCGTGCGTGATGAGCGCTGCTTCGAGGCGTACAACATCCAGGTGCACGGCCTGCTGAAGCGGCTGAGCGCCACCGGCATCCAAAAAGTGGTGATCGGCATTTCCGGCGGGCTGGATTCAACGCAGGCGCTGATTGTGGCTGCGCGCACGATGGATCGCCTGGGGCTGCCGCGGCAGAACATCCTGGCCTACACGATGCCTGGCTTTGCCACCAGCACCCGCACGCACAGCAATGCCTGGGCATTGATGAACGCGCTGGGCGTCAGCGCGCATGAGATTGACATCCGGCCGTCCTGCCTGCAGATGCTGCGCGACATCGGCCATCCTTTTGCCAACGGCGAACCGTTGTATGACGTCACCTTCGAGAATGTGCAAGCCGGCGAACGCACCTCGCACCTGTTCCGCCTGGCCAATTTCAACAACGGCCTTGTGCTGGGCACCGGCGACCTGAGCGAGCTGGCGCTCGGCTGGGCCACCTACGGCGTGGGCGATCACATGTCGCACTACAACGTCAATGCCTCGGTGCCCAAAACCCTCATCCAATACCTGATTCGCTGGGTTGTGAGCACCAACCAGTTCGACCCAGACACCCACGCGACGCTGCTCTCCATTCTCGATACCGAGATTTCACCGGAGCTGGTGCCGCAGACCGATGGCTCGTCTGATAAGCCGGCGCAGAGCACGCAGGCCACCATCGGCCCGTACGAGTTGCAGGACTTCAACCTCTACTACATCACGCGCTTTGGCTTCCGGCCGAGCAAAGTGGCCTTCCTGGCTTTGCACGCGTGGGGCGACAAGGCGCGCGGCGACTGGTCCGACCTACTGCCGCCTGAGAAACGACATGCGTATGACCTGCCCACGATCAAGAAATGGTTGGGCGTCTTCCTCTTCCGCTTCTTCAAGATTAGCCAGTTCAAACGCTCAGCCGTGCCCAACAGCCCCAAAGTCGGCTCCGGCGGCTCCCTTTCTCCGCGCGGCGATTGGCGCGCGCCCAGCGACTCCGAGGCTGTGGTGTGGCTGGACGAGCTGCGGGCCAACGTGCCATAGACTTCCCAAGCCTTGAAGACTTCGGAAGTCTATGCGGCGTAGCCGCGCGGATGCGCGACATGCCAGGCCCAGGCGCTGGCCATGATCTCGCGCAGATCCGGATAGCGCGGCGTCCAGCCCAGCTCGCGGCGAATCTTCTCGCTGCTGGCAACCAGGATAGCTGGATCGCCCGGTCGCCGCGGTGCGATCGTGGCGGGGATGGCGCGGCCCGTCACTTCTTGCGCGGTTTCGATCACCGCTTTGACCGAATAGCCCGCGCCGTTGCCCAGGTTGTAGAGCATTTGCGGACGCGTCTCTAGCCCGTTCAGAGCCAGAACATGCGCGCTCGCCAGGTCTTCGATGTGGATGTAGTCGCGGATGCAGGTGCCGTCGGGCGTAGGGTAATCGTCGCCGAAGATGCTGATGGCCGCGCGTTGGCCCAGGGCCACCTGCAGCACGAGCGGGATCAGGTGCGATTCGGGGTGATGCGCCTCGCCGCGCGCAGACGACGCGCCCGCGGCGTTGAAGTAGCGCAGCGCGGCAAAGCGCAGGCCAGACAGCCGATGATACCAGCCGAGCACTTCTTCGATCATGAACTTTGTCTGGCCGTAGACGCTGGCCGGGCCAATGGGATCGGTCTCGGTGATGGGCGCGTCCTTGCTGGCATAGACGCCGGCCGTGGAGGAAAAAACGAAGCGCGAGACGCCGTGCGCGACCGCGGCGTCAATCAGGGTCGTGCTGCCGGTAACGTTGTTATAGAAGAAACGGCCAGGCAGCTTCATAGACTCGCCGGCCTCGATGAAGGCCGCGAAGTGAATCACCGCATCGCAGGGGGCGGCGGTCAGCAGCCGATCGAGCGCGGCGCGATCGAGAATATCGCCTTGTACGAACGTCGCGCCAGCCGGCACAGCCTCCCGATGGCCGTTGGACAGATTATCGTACACGGTCACAGCATGACCGGCGTCCAGCAGCTGCTGCGTCACCGCGCTGCCGATGTAGCCCGCGCCGCCGGTTACCAAAATATGCATCGTAGCTCCTCATCATTAAGATTGCCCTTCCGAGATGTCCCATTATACGGCAGGACAGGCGTGGGAGGCAAAGCAATGAGATGAGAATCCAAAATTTTGGCTAATTCCAACCTTCGCGTGTCATCTTTGGCGGATTGGATACTGTCGTTCGTGAGACGACTTGTGCACCACCGGCCACCGCGGCCTTCGACGCCGCGTGGGCGCAGGGCCGCGCGTTGACATTCGAATCGGCCGCCGAGGAGGCGGTTACCCGGCTGCAAGCTGCGCTGCAGCTTCAACCACGATCCACCTGAAAGACCCAAAATTCGGGTTAGCGGGCATCGAGGCCAACGGCTTTCTGGTGCCACTTGAATTGATCGGTCTGGAGGACATGGGACATGGAATTTGACAGCAATATACGTGCCAGGTTGACCGAAAGATCGCGCACCCGGTTGCAGCTGGCGCGGCGAATGGTGTCTGCGAAGAAGCCCCGTCACTTCAGGAACGCGAAAGTAGCAATGACCGTCTCCCAGACCGCCTTGGCATCTGGTTGCGACTTCGGGTATGCCAGATCAAGATGTGATGGGCTAACCATTAGGATGTAAAGTCGGTCATCATGAATGATGAAGGTCTGAGAGGTTGTCAGTCTCCCCGGAAGGCCCTCGACGATTTCCGCCGGCTCACCGCCGATGCTCGCGATAGTGCGCGTGAAGGGCGCGCTGGCGATGAGCGTTGGGTCAATAGGCCGTGTATCAGTGATGGGTACGATAGTACACCAAATGACCGCATCCACAACTTGCGCGAGGGTTTGTCCGACTGCGATAGGTGAGCTACTGATCGCCATATTCGCCTGGTCTGGTTCAGGGGCGCCACTCTCCAAAAACGGTCCATCAACATAAGTCGTACGATTCTCAGGGTTATCAGGGTAATGGATGCTAAAGCGTGACGGATAGTGGAAACAGTAGTCGGCGTCCCGACTGATATACACCAGCGTATCCTGAACGGCGCTGCGGCAGCCAATGGGCAGATTGGGAGTCGAGGTAGTGGCAGGCGCGGAGGGCGTGATGGGAACCGGAGTCCACAACTCCGGGGGGGAGGGCGAGGCAGGCAGTGTGCTTTCGTCCACGGAAGGGCTCGGCGACGCCGTATAAGACGGAACAGGTGTTGCAGTCGCCCCATCTCGTGGCGCCATACAGGCTGAAAGAACCAATAACAGGCAGGAAGCGACTATGATGTGTTTCATTTCAGTATCCCTGGCCATTATACTGCAAGCGGGAATAGACTTCACTTTTCCGCCTAAGGAAAAAGGCGCAATTCGTGCCCGCTTGCAGTATAGAAGGGGGCGGTGTGAAACCCAACAGATGATCTTGACGACGATTTCTGGTTACCAACACCTTCGTCAGGCTTTTCACAGCAGGCATCCCCTGGCGACTGACGAAAGTGTTGGACTGTAGAAGCCTTCTACGTACCGCTTCACTGCGGAAGCAACCAGGCTTCAACCTACCAGTACATGACCTGGCCGTTGCTAATGGTTTCGTAGAACTTCGGGGGGGTTATGCCATCTTTGTAGTACTTTACATGAAGAGGTTGGACGCTTTGACCGCCATAGTAAGCGCCGAAGCCAGAAGGTATGGCATTTTTGTAAATGGCTTGATGCAAGTGTATCGCCCACCGTCCATCCCTCATATCCCCGCTCCCTCCAGCACCACCGATTATTGTGCCATCTGAGATCCATTGCCCTGTGTAGTAGATCGCGCCGAACCCCCGCAAATGTGCCGCCAGGTATTGGTAGCCGTCGCCCAAGTCAAGCATGACGATGCGACCATAACCTTGATATCCGCCAGTGGCCCATCCGTAATAGAGGACTTGGGCGCCAGCTGGGGCGAGAATCTGGTCCCATTCACGGAAGGAGAAGTCGAGTGCGTAGTAGTCGTTGGAACCAGTAGTTCTATTGCAGTATTTATGTGTGTCTCCCTCACCATAGTATCTCGGGCCAGCGTTGGTTCGGC
>CAZEPA010000249.1:0-6552 GCA_964513955.1 uncultured Anaerolineae bacterium
CCTACCGTGGGGTAGGCCGTGCCAGGGCCGCTGCGCACGTTGATAGCAACCTGACCGATCACCATGATGGCCGGCGTGGCCGCACGAGGTGTCGCGGTCGCTGCACTCGCGGCCGTGGGCGTCGTGAGCGGCGTATCCGTAGCCGTCGGCGGCGTGAGCAGCGTATCCGTAGCCGTCGGCAGCGGGGTAGCCGTGGGCATGGGCGCAGTCGTCGGGAGGGCGGTCGTGGTGACCTCGCTGCCTGCGAGCGGCACGAGGGTTGGCGTAGGCGTCGCCGGCGGCGCCGCGCATGCGGTCAATCCCATGAGCAGCGCCAGGCCAACCACCAACGGCCGCCAGTCATGATCTCGCGACAGGAAACTTAGCACATCATACTCCATTTTGTGGGAGGCAAAGCCTTTTGCTTACCCGCGCTCGCAACCCTGACGATCGCGCCGACTTATTCGTAGCGCAAGGCATCAATCGGGTTGAGTCGCGCGGCGCGCGTGGCCGGGTAGATGCCGAAGAAAAGCCCAACCGCAGCCGAGAAGCCAGTCGCCAGCAGCACAGAGTCGAGCGTGACGAAGGTTTGAAAATCGCTCTGCAGCCGCGAAACCAGGGCGGCGCCCCCCGCGCCGAGACCAATGCCCACAAAGCCGCCGATCAGCGAGAGCACGATGGCTTCCAGGAGGAATTGGGCCAGCACGTCGCGGCGCTTGGCGCCAACTGCCTTGCGAATACCGATCTCTCGTGTGCGCTCCGTCACGGACACCAGCATGATGTTCATGATGCCAATGCCGCCCACGAGCAGCGAGATGGCGGCGATGGCGCCCAGGAACAACGTCAAGACGCCCGTAATCTGGCCGAAGATGCTGATGAGATCCGCCTGGCTGACCACGCTGAAATCATCGTCGTTGCTGTAGGTAATGCCGTGCGTTTCGCGCAGAACCTCGGTGATCTGGCTGGCGGCAGCATCCATCCGGTCTTCCGCAGTCGCCTGCAAGTAGATGACCGACACCCGGTAGTCGCCGCTGGTGGTGCGGCTGGGAAAAAGTCGCGTTTGCGCCGTGGTAATCGGTACAAAGATCTGATTATCCTCATCACCAAAGCCGCTGCCGCCGCGCTTCTGCAACACGCCCACGATACGAAAGGAAACATTGTTGATTTCAATGGTGCGGTTCGCCAGGTTGTCTTCATCCGGGAAAAGCCGCGTCACCACCGATTGACCGATGACCGCGACGCGTGCGTGCGCTGTCACATCTTCCTGGGTTATGAAGCGCCCAGCCTCCACTGTCCAGTTGCGCACCGCGGCGTACTCTGGCTCCACGCCGCCTATCTGCGGCGTGATCTCGCGCTTGCCCGCGGTCACAGAGCCGACGCGTGTGATTTCTGGCGCGACGGCCACCACATCAGGCGCGCGCAGAGGATCGCGCAGCGCGATCACGTCGCGCATCGTAAGGCTTGATCCTGTGTTGGCGCGCGCGCGCGGCGGTCCGCCGCTGGTCAACTGACCGGGCACAGCGAACAGCAGGTTGGATCCGATGCTCTGGAACTGATTTGTGACATAACGTTCCACCCCGCGTCCAACCGAAAGCAGGGTGATGACCGCGCCCACGCCGATGATGATCCCCAACATCGTGAGCAACGAACGCAATTTATTGGCCGAAAGCGCGCGCAAAGCAATGCGCATAGCTTCATTTAGATTCACCGCTGACTCCTGCTGGCCCGAAAGTCGGCCATGCGGATAGATGCCTAAATCCCGGCGGCGACAGCGTCTATTACTTCGCTGCCTTTCACCAGGTCGCTTGTGCGCCGCGTATACGCGCGCGCGCCGGCGCGGCGTTGATGTGCCACCATGTTATCCGACTCAACCTGACCGTCCATAATGCGCACGATGCGTTTGGTGTGTTCGGCAATGTCCGGCTCATGGGTGACAAACACAATCGTGATGCCTCGATCTTCGTTCAGATGTTGGAAGATCGCCATGATTTCCGCGCCAGACTTGGAATCGAGGTTGCCTGTCGGTTCGTCCGCGAGAATGATCGCCGGATCGTTGATGAGCGCGCGTGCAATCGCCACGCGTTGTTGTTGGCCGCCAGAAAGCTCATTCGGCCGGTGGTGAAGGCGCTCGCCCAATCCAACCGATTCGAGCGCAGCCACGGCTTTCTGCCGCCGCTGGCGCGTGCCGGCGTAGATGAGCGGAAGCTCCACATTCTGGAGGGCCTCGGTGCGCGACAATAGATTGAAGCTCTGAAAGACAAAGCCGATCTTGCGATTGCGGATCTCCGCCAATTGGTTATCATTCAGCTTCGAGACGTCCGAGCCGTCAAGAAAAAAGGTGCCGCTGGTTGGTTGATCCAGACAGCCGATGATATTCATCAACGTTGACTTGCCAGAACCAGACGGCCCCATGATGGCAACCATCTCGCCCGGCATCACGGTCAACGACACGCCGCTCAACGCATGCACTTCGACATCGCCCATGCGATAGACTTTGCGCATGTCTCGGATATCAATCACGGGTTGATTGCTGTCTGCCATTGTTCCGCCTTTCATCGTTCTTCAACTCGATGTCTCGATCCTCTAGAAACCAAACGTGCGCCGCAGTTGCTCACCCGCGGTGGTGTTGGGGATGACAATGACATCGTTTTCGCTCACACCTTGCATGATCTGGGTCTGGCCTTCGTTGCGCATGCCGATTTTGACTTCCACGCGCTGCGGCACGTCATCCACCAGTTTCTCCACATAGGTCTTATCAGACGTACGGTCGCGCTGGATGGCGCGATTCGGCAACACCAACACGTTTTCGACCTCGGCGGTCGTGATATTCGCCGTGGCGCTCAAACCGGCGCGCAGCGGCGCCGTCGTCGGATCAAGAACCACCGTCACCAGGTAAGAAACGACGCCCGTGTTCACGGCAGCCATCGGCGCAATCTGGCTGATGCGACCAGTCACCTTCGCATCAGGCAATGATTCCAGGGTGATCTCTGCGGGCTGTCCTTCCTGAATCTGCCCGATATCAATCTCATCCACGCTGATATCAATATGGAAACGATCTATGTTGACAACCACGATCGCGGCGCGCGCAGCGTTGGGGAATTCACCGGGGGTGATGTTCACTTGGGCGACGACGCCCGCGATTGGGCTGCGCAGCATCGCATTGTCTTGGTTCAGATGGGCTTGGGCCAGGACGGCTTCAGCCTGTTTTACCTGCGCCTGCGCCCCAGCCGTTTGCTCTGGGGTTGCGCCCTCTTGCAGCTTCACGAGCGATGATTTGGCCTGTGCGACTTGCGCGCGCGCGTTGGCCACGGCGGCTTCGGCCTGGGCAATGGCTGCCACCGATTGTGCGCGCTGCGCAGCGTCGGCTCCGGCCGTGGCAATCTGATACTGAGCTTTCGCTTGTTCGTAGTCAATCGTCGCGCGCTGTAAATTCAGCGACTGCGGCAGAAGGCCTACGTTGGGTAGGTTCGCCACCTGGTCGTAGGCAGCCTGGGCTTGCTGCAGCGCAGCTTGCGCGCGTTCCAGGTTCGCTGCGGCCACTTTCTTGTCATTCTCGCCCGCGCCAGCCAGCAGCTTGCTGTACGTCGCACGCGAGCTGGCCAGGTTGGCCTCAGCACTTTTGACATTGGCCTGCGCGCTGTCAAGCGAAGCCTGCGCCGCTTCCAGATCCTCTGTGCGCGCTTTGCGCGTCAACTGCGCCAGGTTGGCCTGCGCGCTGGCCAGACTGGCCTCGGCCTGCGCCACCGACAAAGCCACATCCTGGCTGTCAAGCGTGGCAAGAACCTGGCCAGGCTCCACGCGATCCGTAGCCTTCACCTTGACTTCGGCCACGCGACCAACGCCCTTGAAGGTCAACGAGACCTGCGCTTCTGGCTCAATGCTGCCCGTGGCGCTGACGAGCGAGCGCAGCGTGCTGCGGGTAGGCGTTACGGTTTCGTATTTTGGCGTCTGCGGCGCTTGGGCCTGCACGAGCCTTTGCCAGAGCACCAAACTTCCGCCCACGATAAGAACCAATACTACCAAGATTGTTATAATTCGTCGCATGTTTTCTCTAGTTTTCCTTCAAGCAGCCTAGTTTAGCCAGGGAGCAGAGCGCCGCTGACGAGGCCCGGAATGATGCGCAGCACGAGGCTGAGCACGGCATAGATGACGGTTAACCAAAATGCCTTGCTGCGTTCCAGCGAGGCGCCGCCGCGTAAGGCGGCATAGATCAATACCAGGTGCCAGGCAGTGAAAAGATCAATATGCGCCAACATTTGATAAACCGGGTTTGCCATGTTGGCCTGCATATTCGCCTGCGCCACCAACGGCGATAGGCCTTGATTGACAAGCAAAGAGCCGGTCAGGGCAGCAAATGCGCCCTGCGCCATATCGCGTACGGCAAAGGGCAACCAGGCCCACGGAACGGTCGCGAACAGCCCGCCAAAACTCAGGTCAGCGCCGACGATCAAACCAGCAAAGTACAGGATGGCTGCTGCCAACACCCATGCCAGCGCCAGGGCGACCAGGCGGCCCAGGGCCGAAGCGCCTAGTATGAAGATGGGCTGCGTGAACCGCGCTACTTGCGCGCGGGCGGTCTCTGCCTGTTCAGCCGGGACTTGACTCAACCGGCTTTGCAGCTGTTCGTTCATCTGCCTGACGGCCTCTTTGACCTGCAGAGGCCCGCTCAAGGCGAGGGACAGAGCCAAGCCGGCCAAAATGACCATGAGGGGCGCCACCCAGCGCCAACGCGGATGCGCAGCGACCTGTGACATGGTTTTTACAGGCTCGTCAACAATACCCGGCAAAAGCGCCCACGAACTACGGCGCGCGATAGGCAGCGATTCACTCATGTGGAAACCATTCCTTTGATGCACCAAAGTGTAGTCGAACCAAACCTTGCACCAACCTACTCTACCACGCCAACCGCACCTCGTCAAGCAACTTGAACCGTTTTTGAACGATTGCTGCACGTTCATCGTCCACTATGACGGCTGTCGAAGGGCGCCAGTCACCCGGCTCGCCAGTGTCTGCGCGCGGCATCTTCTCGCGCCTGTGTCAATTTGCGCAAATAGGACCTATGAAGTTGCGCAAAAAGATAGAGTGTGTTATGATAATGTACACGGTTTCACAAGAGTCACACAAGTCATTCCGGAGTTTACCCATTCTCAGGTTGAGCAACACAAAGGCGGGCTTACCGCTTTGATTTGCACATCTAGGCTGAATGGTGCGCTGTGAGAAAAAAGGAACACTATCCGATGTCACTAACGACTATTCCGGACATCGTTGTAGGTCGCCTCCCCATCTATTTGCGTGCGCTCAACTTTCTGGCCGCCGAGGGCCGTGAAATAACCTCATCGCAAGAGTTGGGCGACAGGCTTGGCATCAGTTCTGCCCAAATCCGTAAGGATTTGTCCCATTTTGGCGAGTTCGGCAAACAAGGCACGGGGTACGACATTGCGTTCCTAAGGGAGCAGCTCCAGCGTATTCTGCAAATTGACCGCACTTGGGACGTCGCGTTGGTTGGCGCCGGCGATCTAGGGCATGCGTTGGCGCACTATGGCGGCTTTACAGGGCGTGGATTTACCATCGTCGCCGTATTCGACAACGATCCCAACAAGGTAGGGCAGCCCCTCGCCCACCTCATAATTCAAGACAGCAGTAATTTGGGGAACATCGTACGCCAGCAGGGCATTCGTGTGGCGATCATTGCCACGCCCGCCATTGGCGCGCAGTCCACGGCTGATATTCTGGTGAATGCGGGCGTTAGGGCCATTCTGAACTATGCCCCCATCACCTTGACCGTTCCTCACGGCGTCCGCGTGCAGTACATTGATCCAGTGGCGCATTTGCAGCGCATGACCTTCTATCTGTAATCCAAATCCTGTAATCCGCATCCTGTCCGCTCCATTCACCACGCAAGCCGGACTGCGTCATTGCAGCCCGGCTTTTCTATGTTTACCTTGCTCACGCAGGCCCGCACAAGCTGTGTCTGTGCGAAGTTACTACTCAGCCGGTGCGCCAGCGCCAAAGGCCGCGGTGATTCGCGACTCGGCCACAAGGTATGATAGGTATCATGTTGAAAACGCGCGCCGGGGATTACAATAGGCTGGCAGTCCAGGCAAGCTTGATTGCACTGATGCACCAATCTGTGTGAACACAACCATTCTCATAGGGGAAAACGGATGACTCGTGTTGCTGAAATCATGACAGAAAACCCTGTCACGGTTCAACCCTCGCAATCCATTGATACGGCCATCACGCTGATGCGTCAAGGCAACTTTCGCCGTTTACCAGTTGTCGAAAACGGACGCTTGGTTGGTATCGTGACTGATCGCGATATGCGCCGTGCGACTAACTCTCCCATTCTGCTGCATGAAAAATGGTACGATAATTTTCTCCTTGAGCATATCGAAGTGGGCGCGTGCATGACGCCCAACCCGGTGACGATTTCGCCGGATGCCGATGTGCTCGAAGCCGCCGTCACCATGCGCAGCCGGAAAGTGGGTGGGATCCCAGTTTTGCGCGCAGGCGTGCTGGTCGGAATCATCACCGAAACAGACTTGCTCGACCATTTGATCGAGCTTCTTGAGG
>CAZEPA010000250.1:0-6543 GCA_964513955.1 uncultured Anaerolineae bacterium
TCAGCGCGCCCAGCGTCGCCGTGGGCGCGGTCGTCCAGCCGGCGTAGACGCTGGAGGCGCCGCTGATGGCTGGCCAGCTCAACCGTACGCTCAGGTCGTTGATGACCTGGCTGGGCGAGATGATTGCGCCGCTGGTCAGGCTGGTTGTGCTGGTGAAGATCGCCGGTGGAATCACGTCCAGCAGGACGTTGGCCGCAGCGGTAGTCGTACGGCTGGCTTTATCGGTTGCCCGCGCCTCGATCGTCAGCATGCCGCCGTCGGGGTTGGCCTGGGCCAGGGGCGCCAGGGCGAAGGACCAGGCGCTGCCGACTTCGGCGAGGCTTTCGACAAGCTCAGGCCCCGTGCGGTGAGCCTGTCGAACCGCAGTCGAACGCTCAGGCCCCGTGCGGTGAGCCTGCCGAACCGCAGTCGAGCCGTCGAGCACCGCCTCCTGCCACGGGCCGCCATCCACCCGCACTTCCACCTTATCCACCTGACTGTCGTCGGCGGCCGTGCCCTTGAGTACGTAAGCGCCGTCGCTTCGCAGTTGAGCCATCGTGATCGTCTCCGCCGCGAGGCTGACGGTTGGATCGGCCAGATCCACATAAACCGTGTTGACCGGACTGGTGGCGGTCAGGTTGGCGCTGTCGGTAATCACCACGGTCAAGTCGTAAGTCCCGGCCTGCGCAGGCGTCCACTCCGTTTGCCAAACCAGATCGTAGTTGTCTTGGGGTTTTTGCAGCAAATCGCCGGCCGAGCGCAGGGTGGGGTAGCTGGCAACCTGCGCGCCGTTGACCAGCAGGGCCGCGCTTTGGACGGCGTCTTCGGCGTTGAGACCGATGGCGATCGCGATTGGCTGTAGTTGGGTTTTCACCGCGCCATCGGCCGGCGCCAACACGCCCGCACTGCGCGGCGGCGCGGCGTGACCGGGCGGCAGCGGTGTGCCGGCCGGCATGGGCACAGGTGCGGCGTTGGGGTTGCGTCTGGTCAGCACCAGGCTGTAGCCGCTTTCGCACAGGCTAACCGCCAGGCCAGAGTTGGATGTCGCGCGCACGTAGTAGCTGCCGGCGGCCGTTGGCTCGTAGGTGAGTTGGCCGGCTTGCGTCTTGATGAAGGTCGTGCCGTCGGGCTGATAAAGCGCCAGCGAGACGGCCTGCGCGGGGTTGACCGTGGTGGCCGTCAGCGTGTATTGCAGCCCGGCCAACAGAGTGATCTGCTGCCAGTCGGTATCGGATGGGCTGTCGAAGTTATGGCCGGCGCTGCTGCTCACAGCGGTGTCGAACGCCGCGGCCGTCTGATAGGCGTCGTCGTCCTCGAACACGTCAGGCGTCGGCGTGCACGCGGGAGGCGTGGCCGTGGGGATGACCACCGGCGGCGCCGTCGCCCCTGGGGGCGCGCCATCGGGCGGCTGCGGGGGTGCGGTCGGTGTGGGGGTCGGTGTGGGTGGGGGATCGGGCGGCAGGCCGTTGTCAACGCATACCTCAAGGCCCCAACTGAACAGATCGCCCGTGGTGTCGCCGCCCTCGCCGCCGCTCAACCCGTTGTCGGTGATGTAGAACGTCCAGACGCCGTTACTGGCCTTGCCGTTGAAGGGCGTGAAGCTGTTGCGGCTGGGCCGGAAGACTCCGCCATCGTTCGGGAACTGGGGCGGGGCCAACCCTTCGATGGCCCAATCGTCCAGCGACAACTGGCAATTGGGGCCGCCGCACCAGGTGTAGAAGCCATAGTCATTGAAGGCGAACAGTTCTGTCTGCGTGCCGTCCGGCGCGCCCAGGCCAAAGGTCAGGTCATATAGCCCGCCGTGCTCGAAGGTGATGTCGCGCAGGCTGACGCGGGTCACGACGCCGGTGGCCGGTACGTTGACCGTGGAGGCCATGGTCGCCAGGTCGTCTATCGGCTGCGGGATGTCGCCGCTGGGATAGACCGTGCACGTCCAGTTGTTGGGTACTGGCGGCGGGGGCAGCGGCGGAGTGATTTCGATGTCAACCTCGTAGGCCAGGTTCTCAGTCACGCGCGGCTGCGTATAGATGCCCAGACGGAAATCGCCGCTGCTGCGGACAATGATCTCGGACGGCTCGCGGATCTCACCGAAGCCGAAGCCGCCAGGCGCTGAGATGGCGATGTTCATATCAACATTCTGATTATTGCCGTTCACGCCCTTGGTCAAGATGCGCGGCGTGATGCGGATGCGGTCGCCCACCGTCATGGGGAAGCTGTACCAATCCTGGTCGTTGGTGTCGCACAGCATCGTGCGCAGCGTCAATGTGCGCGTCAGGATGACGCGCGGATTGTACTCTTCATTGTTCGGCTCGTAGGGGTCGAGGCCGCTGCACGTAGTGTTGACGCCTAGCCGCAGCTGGTATTGGTCGGTCGTCGGCGCCAGGTCTGGATGCCAGACGCCCAGTGTCCAGCGGCCGGCCGTGTTGAGCGTGAACTGATCGCCGTATTGCAGCCAGGAGCCAGGGAAGATGCCGGTGACGTACTGGCCGTCCGGGTTGTAGACGGAGATGTAGTAATCGGCTGGGCGCACGGGCATTTGGATGCGAACGTTCTGGCCGACCACGCCGTTGAAGGCGTAATAGTCCTTGTCGTTGTTGTAGCACAGCGCGGCTGTGATGGTCTGGTTGAAGCTGATGCTGGTTGCCGTGTCTCGGGTCTGATTACCCAACACGCCCGGCGCGTCGTAAGGGTCAACCGAGGCGCAGCCATCGGCCGGCGGCGGGGGCGGCGGCGGAGGCGGCGGCGCATCCGCGACGGCCACGCGCAGTGTGTAGGGCAGACGGCTGTCGTAGAAGTCGGGGAAGCGGCCCACCATCATCGAGTAGACCACCGAGGCGCCCGTGCGATTGACGTGGGTCAGCACCTCATCGGCTGTGCCAGGCTCGTAGCTCCAGCCCACGCCGACCCCATCGGCGAACAGCACCAGGCTGTAGTCCTGCGGCAGGTCGGTCAGCGTGACCGTGATCTGCTTGCCGTCGGCCACGGTCAGCTTGTAGTAGTCGTAGTTGTCTATGGTGACCAGATCGGGCGAGCACAACGCGGCGCTGAGGGCGCCAGACGTGATTGCGGCCGCGGTCGCCAGGGTATTGTTCGGCTCGTAGCCGTCCACGGCGCTGCACGGCTGCGCGAAGGGCGCGCTGTAGTTCAGCGCCAGGTTGGAGCCGGGCGGGGTGATGACCGTCGGATAGAAAGCGCCGGGGTTCAGGTTGCTGATGCCGTTGTACGCGCCGCTCAGCGTGGCCAACGCGACCGGGCTGCTGCCGTCCAGCGCGGCGCGCATCAGTTGGCTGCCCGCGGTGTAGTACAGCTCGCCTTGCAGCGGCCGCGCCACGAAGCCGTGCGCGTCGCTGACCGCGGCGATTGCAGCCACGCTGCCGCTGCCATCGGCGGGGGCGCGCAGCAGCAGGCTCTGCGTGGGGTCACGCCAGTAAAGCATCTGTGCAAATGGGTCCACGGTCAGCTCGCGAATCTGACGGCCTTCCGGCGCCGCATAGATCACTTCCACGCCTGTGCCGTCCAGGTTGCTGCGGCGGATGTGGTCAACGACCGCGCCGTTGAGCAGCGAAGTCTGCGCCCAATAGAGCCGGCCGCCAACGGGGTCAACCGCGATGCCGTGGTCGGCCGCGACGCCGGTCACGATGGTTTGCACGTCCGACCCGTCGCCGTTAGCGCTCTTGATGTCGCTGACCACGCCGAAGGTCGCCTGCGCCCAGTAGATGCGGCCGCTGCGCTCGTCCACGGCCAGCGATTCGGTGAAGCGCAGCACGCCGGGGCCGGTGTCGGCCACCACCACCTGCGGGCTGCTGCCGTCCGGGTTGACCCGCACGACGCGCTCGAAGTTGTCGAGGATGTAGAGCTTGCCGCGCACAGTGTCCGACGCCAGCACCGGGCCGCCGCCGAAGCCGTCGGGCAGCAGGAGCGGCTCGACCGTGCCGGTGACGACCGCCGCGCGAATCAGGTCGCTGGCGCGGCTGTAGTAGATGTAGGGCGAACCGTCGGGCGGCGGGGTCGGGCTGCCCAGCAGCAGCTCGAACTGGTAAGGCACGGCCGCGCCGGCCAGCGCGTTGTGTTCAACGACGACGCGGTAGTCGCCGCTGGCCGGGATCGTGAAGATGCCCTGGCTGCCGGCCGTCACCTGGCCCAGGTCGCCGCCGCCGCTCGCCGGCACGACACGGGCGACCGCGCCGCTGGCGTTGACCGGATAGTTGAGCGTGAGCACTTGGCCGGCGGTTGCACTGACCGCATACAGATCCACGTCAGCCGCGCTGCACAAGGTGGCGCGCACACGGCTGCCGTTGGTCAGGACGGTGGCGAAGGCGGCGCTGTTGTTCGGTTCGTTGGCGTCGCTGGCCACGCAGTTCTGGTCTGTCACCAGTAGCTGATACTGCTGGACGGTCGGAGTGAGAGCGGGCTGGGAGACGGCCACCGTCCAGCGGCCGCTGGCGTCGAGCGTGACGCTGCCGCCATAGGTGGGCGTTACCCAGGCATCGCCGTTGGGATTGTAGAGCGTCAGCGTGTAATCGGCCGGCCGGATGGGCAGGTCGAACGTCAGCGTCTGGCCGTTGAGGCCGTCGAAGGCGTACATGTCCACGTCGTCATCGTAGCAGAGCGCGGCGGTCAGCGCCGTGTCGAAGCTCAACGCCGTGGCGGTCGCCAGCGTGCCGTTGCCAACGCCTGGCGTGTCATAGACATCGGCGTAGCTGCAGTCCTCGTTGCTGGGGCCGGGCGGCGGCGGCACATCGCCCAGCGTCAGCGTCAGCTTGTAGGGGTTGGTGTTCTGGAAGCCGTAGCCCATCACCAGGACGATAAAGTCAACCGACGCGCCGCTGGTGTTGCTGACCTCGGCGAACTCATCGGCCAGGCCATCGTTGTCGCTGAAGGCCAGGGTAACGCCTGCGGGCGACTGGATGATGACGCGGTAGTTGGCCGGCAGCTCACTGAGCGCCGCGCTGAGCGTCTTGCGATCGGCCACTGTCACGCGGAAGTAATCCAGGTCGGCTGGCTGGTTGAGCAGGCTGTTACACAGCGCGCCGGTGAGCATCGTCTCGGTGATGACGGTCAGCGGCGCGGCGCTGCCGATGGCGTTGTTCGGCTCGCGGGCGTCGGCCAGCGCGCAGGGGCTGATCAGCGGCGTTCCGCTGCCAATCGCCAGCGGCGACTGCGGCGGCTGGATGGCGACCAGCGGGAAGGTGTTGGGATTGAGGTTACTCGGGCCGGCATACGCGCCGGACAGCGTCGCGATCGTCAGCGGATTGCTGCCGTCGAGGGCAGCCCGCCGCATGACGCCGCCGCTGCTGTAGAACAGCGCGTTCTGCAGCGGCAGCACGGCGACGCCGCGCGCATCGCCGGCCAGGCCTGTGACCAGCAGCGTTTCGCTGCTGCCGACTTCGGCGTTGGCTCGCACGATGGCCGACCGGCCCGTGTCGAGCCAGTAGAGCCGCTGGGCAAAGGGATCCAGCGCCAGGTCTATAGGCGTCTGGCCGCCCACCGCCGCGCGGATTTCGGTCACGTCGGCGCCGTCGAGCTTGCTGCGCTTGATCGCGCCGTTTTCGGTCCAGTAGAGCAGACCGCGCACCGAGTCTACCACCAGGCTAGTGCGGGCGAGGCCGCTGCCGACGACCTGCACGTTATCCGCGCCGTCGCCGTTGGCGCTGCGGATCGTGCTGCCGAGGCTGGCGCTGCCGCCCTGCGGCTGCACCCAATAGATGCGGCCGCTCTGCTCATCCACGGTCATCGCGACCGGTGGGTTTGCCACGCCATCGGGGTTCGGCGCGGGCACGACGACGGCGAAGCCGCTGCCGTCGAAGGGCAGGGTGCTGTTGCGCATGATTTGGCCGTCGCCGCCGGAGATTGGGTCGTAGCTGTAGAGCAGGTTGCGCGCGCTGTCGGCGGCGAGGACTGGGCCGCTGGTGTTCTGCGCCGGGGCCAGGAAGAGCGGTTCCGTGGTGTGATCAGGGCTGAGCGCCACGCGATAGAGCTGGCCCAGCAGCCCGTTGCTGTAGTAGACGTATTGCTGATCTGGCGCGGTTTGCGGCGCATCCAGCAGCCACTGGAACATGTAGGGCGCATCGCTGCTAGCCAGGCTGTTGTTGGCCGCGACCAGGGTGTAAGTCCCGCCGGCCGTCAGGGTGAAGTTACCCTGGGCGCCCGGCTGCACGCGGCCCAGCTCGGTCTCGTTGGCGCCGAGCAGGCGCAGCGTGGCCCCGGCTGCGTTCGCCGGGTAGTTGACGGTCAGCCGCTGGCCGGCCGCGGCGCTGAAGCTGTAGGCGTCCACGTCGTTGGCCGAGCACAAGGTGGCCACCACGCGGCCGGGCGCGCCCAGCGCGGCTGCCTGCGCCGTCGTGTTGTTCGGCTCCCAACTGTCGTTGGCGCTGCACGTGCCGTCGGTGACCACCAGTTGGTAGGTGCTCATGGTTGGCGTCAGGTTGGGCGTGCGCACCGCGACGGCCCACGCCCCGCTGACGTCTATGTTCACCTGCGCCGGGTAGCGCCAGACGCCGCCCGCGCTGTAGGCGTTGAAGAAGGTCCCGTCGGGCCGGTAGACGTGCAGTTCGTAGTCGGCCG
>CAZEPA010000251.1:0-4911 GCA_964513955.1 uncultured Anaerolineae bacterium
GTGGACCCTGCACTCATTTCGCCCAACGCCGATGGAAAAGACGATGTGACCCGCATCCGCTACACGCTGGGCCGCAACGCTGATCTCTCGATCACCTTCACCGACGAGGCTGGCCAGGTCTATCATTTTCGCGATCAACGGCCGCGCTCGCCCGGAAAGTATGAAGTGCTGTGGGGCGGCACCGTCAACCAGCCGCGCGTACTCGACACGGCGGCCGGCCGGCAGCTCGTGGACAGTTGGGTGCTTCCAGATGGGGTCTACACGTGGGCCATTGTCGCGACCGAAGCCAACGGCCACACGCAGGAGATCACCGGCGCTATCACCCTGCAAGACGGCGACACGCAGCTCCCGCTGCTCGATAACTTCAGCGTCGTGCCGCAGGAGTTTCGTCCGAACCAGGACGGCCTGCGCGATGACTGGGTTTCGATTTCCTATTACCTGACCAAGAAGACCGACAGCGTCAATGTCTACCTGGTGAATCCGGCGCAGCCAGACGTGAAATACTATCTGTCTGAAAGCGAGCGCGTGATTAAGCCTGGCGACAAGGGGTATCATGAATACCGCTATGAAGGCGGTGTGGACAAGGGCGCGGAACCGCCGCCCGACGGCGCTTATACGATCGTGGGCGAGGCGCGTGACCTGGCGGGCAACCATGTGGTCGTCTCCTCGACGCTCACGATCCAGGAAGGGGGCAAGCCGCGCGCCGACATTCTGCAGGGCGACATTGATTGGCAGGGTGAGATCAATCGGGTGGTCGGCGTACCCCTTGGCGGGACGCTCTGTTTCACCGCGACCGTGTCGAATGAAGGCACGGTGCCCATTCGCACGGCCGGCCCCTGGCCGGGCCAGACCTACCAGTTCAGCCAGAACTATAACACCCTGGCCGTTGAAAACAACGACAACTCGTGGTACCAGCAGGCCGGCGTCTGGCGTTTCGGCGTCAACTACGACACCACTGGGGTTGACTTCCCCTTCCGCTGGGCGATCGGCCGCAAGCAGGACCTGGAACGGCGTGTGATTGATGGCGTTGAGCAGTACTACTTGATGCCCGGCCAGCGCGGTCAGGTCAACGGCTGCATTCAGTTCGACAAGGCCCCGCCCTCCGCGACGAATTATTGGTGGGGCGGGTTGATTCACGAATTCGTGGCCGTGGCCAACAACTACGTGGATCGCATCAGCGTTGAGGTGGGCCAGCCGTGACCCTGGCGCCCGCGCCTGACCACTCCTCCGCCCTGCGCCTCGCGATTGTGATCGTTAGCTGGAATGTGCGCGAGCTGCTGGCCGGCTGTCTTGCCTCCATTGCCGTCAGTCAACGACCGGCCGACCAGGCCTGGGAGGTGTGGGTGGTGGACAACGCTTCGGCCGATGGCAGCGCAGACATGGTGGCCGCGGCGTTTCCTGGGGTGCACTTGCTGCGCCAGGCGGAGAATTTGGGCTTTGCGCGCGGTAACAACATCGCCCTGCGCCAGCTCGGCTTCGACGCTGCGGCTGCACCGCCGGCCAAATCATTGTTGCCCGATTTTGTGCTCCTGCTCAACCCCGACACGACCGTCGAGCCGCGGGCGCTGGCCGCGATGGTGCAATTCCTTGCCGATAATCCCCAGGCTGGCGGGTGCGGCGCGCAATTGGCCTACGGCGATGGCCGTTTTCAGCACGGCGCTTTTCGCTTTCCAGGCCTGTGGCAGCTCTTCTTTGATTTCTTTCCCGTGCACGGTCGCCTGCTGGCGTCCCGCCTGAACGGTCGCTATCCCCGCGCCCGGTACGCGGCCGCGCAGCCTTTTCCCATTGACGCCGCCCTGGGCGCGGCGCTGATGCTGCGCGGCGCGGCGATCCAGGCGGTGGGCCTGCTGGACGAGCGCTATTTCATGTATTGCGAGGAAATTGACTGGTGCTGGCGTCTGCACGATGCTGGCTGGCCGTTGTGGTGCGTACCTGCGGCGCGCGTCACTCATTTTGAAGGCCAGAGCACGCGCCAGTTTCGCGGTGAAATGATCGTGGCCCTGTGGCGCAGCCGCCTGCGCCTCTACACGCGTCGTTATGGCCCCCTGCGGCTGCGGCTGGCGCGCAGCTTGATCCAGATCGGCATGGCGGCGGAGATGCGCCGCGCGCGCCGTCAGGCGGCGCAGGGCGCGTGGTCAGCCGCGGAATTGGAACTGCGGCTGAACGCATACCGGCAAGTGACGGCCCTGGCCCGCGCTTGATCCTGCTGGGCGTCCGCTTTCTGTGCATTTGGAGAACACACTGACCGATGCCACCTACGCTTGCCGTGGTCATCTTGACCAAAAACGAAGCCCGTCATATTACCGACTGCATCGCCAGCGCGGCTTGGGCCGACCGCGTGGTCGTCTCAGACTCCTTCAGCGACGATGACACTCCGGCCCTGGCGCAAGCCGCCGGCGCCGAGGTCATTCAGCGGCCGTTCGAAGGCTGGGCGCGCCAGCGCAACCACGCGCTCGATGTCACGGCGGCCGATTGGATCTTCTTCCTGGACGCCGATGAACGCATCACGCCCGAATTGGCGGCGGAGCTGCGTGAGGTGGTGCAGCGCAACGAGGTGGGGTGGTGGGCGCCGCGCTTCAATTATATCGTGGGTAAGCGGATAGGACATGCTGGCTGGTATCCTGATTACCAGCTGCGCCTGCTCAAACGGGGCCGCGCACGCTATGATCTTTCACGGCCTGTGCATGAGGTTGTCGTGCTGGATGGCGCCGAAGGCCACTTGCGCCATCATCTTCTGCACTACAACTACGATTCCTGGGCGCAGTTTCATCGCAAGCAGGCGACTTATGCCAGGTACGAGGCCAAAATCCTGAAGGATCGGGGCGTGCACCCGCGGCCTCACAACTACTTTTTGCAGCCGCTGCGTGAATTCCGTCGCCGCTATTTCACCCTGGCGGGCTGGCGCGACGGCTGGCACGGACTGAAGCTGAGCACCTTCATGGCGTGGTACACCTACCGCACCTACGTGGATTTGGCGCAGTTGTGGCGGGCGGAGGAGGAAGGGAAGATTGAAGATTGAAGATTGAAGATAAGAAAACCGGAGAGCGCAGACCGGAGACCAGTCACGAGGTGTGACATTTGATCTCCGGTCTCTAATCTCCGATCTCTAGTCCCCAATCCCCAGCCGGCGCAGAATCTGCGGCTCGCCCTGTGTGAGCAATTGCTCCAGGTTATTGGCGCAGCGTTCGTATTCGACCAGCGCCTCACCATACGGATCGTGCACATCGTCGTGTTTGCCGCTCATCTCGCTGAGCAAGAACACCTTGCCCAGGTACTGCGGCGCCATGTAAAAGATCGAGCGCCGGTGCGCCTCCTCCATCACCAGCACGATATCGGCTGCTTTCAGGTCTGCCGCCTCCAGCGTGTGCCCCAGGTGATCGCTGATGTCAATACCACGCTGACCCAGCGTGATCCGCGCATTGGCGCTGGCCGGCTTCCCCTCCAGGGCATAGACGCCCGCCGAGGAAACGCTAACCTGCTCAGCGAGCCCCGCGTCGTGTAGGCGTTGGCGCATGAGCCCGGCGGCCATTGGCGAGCGGCACACGTTGCCTGTGCAGACAAAGAGAATCCGTTTCACTGTTCAGGCCAGTTCCGGTTGCAGCAGCCCGTAGTCGCCATCCGCGCGGCGGTACACCACGTTGACGCGATTATCATCCACGTTATAGAACACATAGAAGTCATGCCCGAGCAGTTCCATCTGCTCGATGGCCTCTTCGTCGCTCATCGGGCCGATGGGGAAGCGTTTGGTGCGCACAATTTTGCCGGACACAGTCTCTTCTTCCGCGGCCACGGCTTCCATCTCGATGGCCGCGCTCTCCAACTGCTCCGCGCGATCAATGTCACGACCACGGCCGCGCTGGCGCTTGTCCTTGAAGCGCTTGATCTGGCGATTCATCTTGTCCACCACGGCATCAATGGACGCGAACATGTCGTCGCTCTTCTCTTCTGCGCGCAGGATGGAGCCGTTAGTGCGCAGCGTCAATTGAGCCACCTGGCGATCTCCGGCGCGCCTGGAATTCTGCGTAACCAATTCCACACGGGTTTCCTGGATTCCGGGCAGGTAGCGATCCAGGCGGCCAATCTTCTTCTCAACGTACTGCTTGAGCCAGTCGGTCACTTCCACATTCTTGCCAGTGATATGCAGTTCCATCGTCTGACACCTTTCTAGGTTGTGAAATCAGCCTTGAGACCAATTCTCAAGGCTGGGGTTGATCGTCGAGGTACGCGGGTGCGGGGCTGGTGGGCGCCCAACGCGCACGCGCCAGGGTAAAGGCCCACACCTGCTGCGCGCCGGCCGCGGCCAGGGCTTCGGCGCACGCGCCGAGCGTGGATCCGGTGGTGCACACGTCATCAATCAGCACCACATGACGCCCAAGCGCATGAGCGGCGCGCTCGCGACGGATAGTGAAGGCCTCGGCTACGTTTTGCCGGCGCGCCTGCGCGTTCAACGTCACCTGCGGCGCGGTCTGACGCGTGCGTTCGATGAGGCGACCGTCCACCGCGATGCCGAGCGCGGGCCCAAGCACATCAGCCAGCAGCTGCGACTGATTGTAGCCGCGTTCGCGTTCACGCGCGGGATGCAGCGGCACCGGCGCAATGACATCTACAGGCTGGGGGAGATGGGGCCAACTGGGCAGCATCAGCTCTGCCAACGGCGCCGCCAGGTCGCGCGCCTGTTTGTACTTCAGCGCATGGATGGCGGGCCGCACCGGCCCTGCGAACAAGAGCGCCGACCGGA
Source organism: uncultured Anaerolineae bacterium (assembly GCA_964513955.1). Classification (GTDB taxonomy): domain Bacteria; phylum Chloroflexota; class Anaerolineae; order SSC4; family Amarolineaceae; genus Amarolinea. The sequence continues at coordinate 4,739 of CAZEPA010000251.1, forward strand.
TGCCGGTCAGGGCCGTAGGTTGGTTCTTGCACGAAGGGCAGGTGGCGCCATGCAGGCCGGGTTGCCCACAGCGTTGGCACCAGGGGGGAGCCAGGCGGGTGACCAGGTCGCGGCACGCCAGCCAGAACTGCCGGGTCCGCAGCGCTTCGCGCAAGGTCAAACCGGTGTGGTCC
>CAZEPA010000251.1:4921-6526 GCA_964513955.1 uncultured Anaerolineae bacterium
CGGGTGACCAGGTCGCGGCACGCCAGGCACAGTCGGCCCCCTGGTTGGCCGCTCTGGCCGCAGTGGACGCAGCGCGGTGGAAAGAGCAGGTCTAGGAAGGTCCGCTGCAGCCGCGTCAGCGTTCGCTGCAACGATTGACGGCTCGCTTGCGTGTTCGGCTGCGCGAGGATCCTATGCGGGGCGTGTGATTGATTGTTTGACATAAGCCAGGCTGTGTGTCGCGAGATCATCGCCGACAGGCGGCGGCGCTTACTGCGATGGGAAAATACTCTGCCAGGCCGTGATGATCCACACACGCATATCGTCGCCCATAATCAGGAGGATGGCCAGCACTACGATAGCGATGAGAATCAAGATCAACGCGAATTCGGCGAAGCTCTGCCCTTCGTCGCGTGCGAGTTGGGAGAGCCATTGCTTACGCATCTTCGTCACTCCGGCGTCGGCAATCCGACGCATATTCAAGATCGTAACTGCCTAAATTGTAACATACCTCTGTTGAGACGCCAAACCGCTTGACGCATTCGTGGCGTCAGGGTGCACTGCAATTTCGGGGTGTAGCCCACGAAGGTGGCTTGGCGATGGTTGCAGCGATTTTAATCGCCGGACCTCCGGCCTGCCCCCAGTTTGAAATGCATTCGTGGCGTCAAACGCGATTGACAAACCTTCCCTTGACACGTATAATCGAACGTGAGCACACGCTGCTTGCCCAACTCAAACCGTCACGATTCCCGACGAGAATTACCTTAGCCAGTTTTGGCGCGCCGCTGTGCATTTGGCGGTGTTGGCCGATCCGGGCCAGGCGCGCCAGGCGCCAAGCGAAGGAGGTGATCGCGCTCTATCAATCTCTGTTGCTCCTCCCCCGTTGCGACCTTGCAGGGGGTCTCGCCTCAGTACGCGACATCCCTGGCAAACCAATCTCCAAAGAAGGAACTCAGATGACTACGAATTCGCATCGAACAACGTGGTTTACATGGTTTCTCGTCGTAACCATGCTCATCGTCGCCCTCGCGCCCATGTCGGCCCTGGCCTCGGCGCCCGAAGGAAAAACCGGCAGCGCCTCCCCGGCGCCATCCATTCCCTGGCAGAAGTTCATCCGTTCACAGCCCAACCCCATGCCGCCAGCCGATGATTTTGTCATCGAGAACATGCTGCGCGCGGATGGCAAGCTAACGCTCAACTCCTCGGCCGCGGATGCCAAGGCCGCCGTGGACGCCTACAAAGAAGCCCTCAACCGTCAGAAGGGCATGAGCGGCCCCAACCCGATCGCCTATGCCAAGCGGCTGGCGGCCTGGAACCAGGCCAAGGCCATGGGCAAAAGCCCGATGGCTGCGGGTCTAGGCGAAACTGGCGAAGCCAAGCTCCTGATGGCGATCGTCGAATTCACCGGCTCCCAGACTTTTGACAACTACCACGTGGTTGACGGCCAGTGCGTGCCCGATGGCACGACGACCACCATTAATGGCCCGTTGCACAACCAGATACCTGACCCCGCACCGACGGGCGACAACAACAGCATCTGGGTGCCAGATTTCACCACCAGCTACTACCAAAACCTGTTCTTCGGCGAAGGGCCGACGGCCGGTGTGGGCGTCGTGCGCCCTGACC
>CAZEPA010000252.1:0-6518 GCA_964513955.1 uncultured Anaerolineae bacterium
GGCGCCCAACCGATGAGCGTGGTGCAGGCCGTTGCGTCTTCTGCCGATGACACGCATGTGAAAACCACCACCGGCGTTAACTATGCAACGGCGGCCAATATCCGTCTAGGCGGAACGTACTTTGGCGGGCTGCGCTTTTCCGGTCTCGATATCCCAGCCGGCGCCAGGGTGATCAGCGCGACCCTCGAAGGCTTCGTGTTTTGGAACAACGGCCTGCCGCGGCTGCACCTCTACGCCGAAGCCGCGGACGACGCCGTTCCGTTCAGCGACAGCCAGCCGCTGGCCTCGCAGCGGCCGCGCACGGCTGCGCAGTCCACCTGGCAGCCGGCCGGCCTTGTGTTGAATCAATGGGTGGTGTTGGATGGATTGGGCGATGTCGTGCAAGAAGTCGTTAACCGGCCAGGTTGGACGGCGGGTCAGGCGCTGGCGCTGCTCGTCGAAAGCGACCCCGTGAATCTGACTGACAACGCTTATCTTGACTTCTTCGCCTGGGATGAGCCGTCCACGCCTGCCCTGCGCGTTCGCTTGCGCGTGGCTTTTGTACCTGCATCGGCCTGCACACCGGTCGCGCTCACCGATCTGACTGCGGCCGCGGGGCAATGGGGCTGGACGAGCGCCCTGCCAGGGTTCTTGGCGCAGTATGATCTGGACGGCGATTTGGACATAGATGTGGTTGACCTAACCAGGCTGGCCGATGCCTGGGCGCAGTCGCGCTGTCTGTGAACAGAAGCCAGCTCGGCCGCGAGGGACATCGTCACGCCGGAGTCGTGACCTACGACTGAAATCTGTCACGGTAGGTCCATCCGGTTTGTTTGCTTCTCGGCTGCCGGTTATAATGACGCCCACCCCCGCATCCAATGGTTTGGAACGTGATGGCAAACTCACTCGTGCAGCAACTGCGCGTGGCCGGCATCGAGCCGCGCAAGGCCTTGGGTCAGCATTTCCTGGTAGATGAGACGCACCTGGCGCGCATCGCGGCGGCGGCCGATCTGACCGCGGCGGATACCGTGCTGGAAATCGGCCCTGGCCCTGGGCCGCTAACGGCCCTGTTGGCCGCGCAAGCCGGCCGTGTGGTGGCCGTTGAGACGGACGGTCGCCTGGTGGACTTCCTGCGTCAGACTTTTGCCGCGCAGCCGCATGTCGAGATCGTGCATCAGGACATTCTGCAATTCGATCCATGCGTGCTGGCGCATCCTCAGTACAAAGTGGCGGCGAATGTGCCGTATTACATCACGTCGGCCATTTTGCGCCATCTGTTGGAGAACGCGTGTCCGCCGGCGCTGACGGTGCTGACCGTGCAGCGCGAGGTGGCGCAGCGCGCCGTCGCGCGGCCGCCCGACATGAGCCTGTTGGCGGTCAGCGTGCAGCTGTTTTGCGAGGTAGAGATCGTCGGCAAAATTCCGGCTGGCGCTTTCTATCCACCGCCGCAGGTAGATTCAGCCATTTTGCGCCTGCGCCGGCGCAGCACGCTGGCGGCGGCGCTGACCCCGGCGGCCGTGCCTGCCTTCTTCAATGTCGTGCGCGCCGGGTTTGGGCAGAAGCGCAAGCAGCTGCACAACAGCCTGGCGGCTGGGTTGGGGCAAGCGCCAGACCTCATTGCCGCCGCCTTGCGTCAGGCGGGCCTCGATGGTAAACGCCGCGCCGAGACCCTCAGTCTGGCCGAATGGGGCGAATTGTGCGCGGCCCTTTCAGCGTCGAAATAAATGGCCCACTCGTGCAGGCGCGCGACGGGCGCATCTCCCGTGCCCGCGCAGCTTGCCGGGTTATTCAGTTTTCAGCGGCTTGGCAATCACGATCACGCGGTGCGTGTTGTTCGTGAAGGGCCAGCAGCTCACCAGGGTCAGGCGGGTGTCTGCGAAGGGGCCAATCCAACGCGCATTGGCCTGGCGCACGGCTAATGGTTCCCCTTTTTCCTTCACGATGAAGCGGTCTACTACCGCATAGCTGAACACCTCGTCGCCCACCCGCAATTGGATTGCATCGCCGATGTTCACCTCGGGCAGGCGGCGAAAAACCATGCCCTTGATGTTGTTGTGCCCAGACAACACCACATTGCCCACCTCCCCAGGCCGCGCCGAATTTTCGTGCCAGCCGGCCGCGTAATCTGCAACTTCCCACTCCAGCGCGGTTTGCCCGTTACGCGTGACGGACCTCCAGCCAATGGGTATCACGGCCGTGTCTACGCCGATGCTTGGGATGACGAGGTGGGTGGGCGCGCCGCTAACCGCCTGTTTGGCCGTCGGCGTTGCCGTGGGTGTGGATGAAGGCGTGGGCTTGGGCCGATCGCGCCCGCGCGGCACATCGTCAGCCACCGCCGTAGGCGTGGCCGCCGCGGAAGTCGCGGCTGTTGCCGCCCGCAACGGTGTAGGATCTACTGCGGCGGGTGCGTCGCCGCTGTTGTCTGGCAGCAGCAGCGCGGGCGCTTCGAGCGCCGTTGCCGCGAGCGAGGCGTCCTGCGGACCGGCGGGCAGCGGTGGGGGCAGCCAGTTGTCCCGCACCCATGTCCAACCGGCCAACCCGAACAGCAGCGCGCCCACTGCGATCAGCAGGGTGCCGGATAGGCGTAGAGAGACGGCTTTGGTCACGTGCGTTCTCCATCCGCAGACGGGTCTGCGTAAACGCCGCGATAGCTTGGCGGCAGCATCCCGGCCAGACGGTGCATGATCTGATCAGTGTAGACAGCCAGCTCTGGGCTATGTGCGCGCGCCGCCTCTGGCGGCAGGCTGAACGGTTGGCCCACCACCACGCGCACGTGCGCGCGACGCAGATGCGCCAGCTCTGACCACACCTTCTCTTGCCCCCAAGCGACCACGGGCACGATCACGGCGCCGGTGCGCGCGGCCAGGTAGGCCGCGCCATCGTGTCCCTTCTGCAGCGCGCCCGTCTTACTGCGCGTGCCTTCCGGCGCAATCGCCAACATTTCGCCGCGGGTCAGCGCGTCGAACGCGGCGCGTAAGGCCTTGCGATCCGCCTCGCCACGCGCGACCCAAATGGCATTGGCAAAGTTGCGCAGCAGCCAGCCATAAAACGAGAACGGACGATTGTGTTTGTCTGCGGCAAAGACCGTGACTTGACGGGGCAAGATGACGAAGACGGCCGGTCCGTCTAGGGTGTTCAAATGGTTGGCCACCAGCAGCGCTGATCCACTGCGCGGGATATTCTCAATGCCTTCCGCCTTGAAATCGGTTAGGAGCCACAACAGAAAGCGCATGATGGCTAAGACGATGCGATAGCCGAGCGGGAACGGTGGGGCGGTGTAGTTGCTCATGGGTGATTCCGTCGCGCTTGTGGTATAATTCGGTAGCTTACGACTGGCCCGCTGGCCGGCACGAGGTCAATATCGAACTCGGTATGACCGCCGCGGGGAATGACGTTGTGTTCAGGTTCGGCGCGCCGCACGCCCATGACGCGGCCTACTGCGTCGTACAGGGTGACAACCAGGGTGACTTCCACGGCGTCCTCCGGCCCGACGTTGTAGACCTGACCGCTGACTTGGTAGATGCCGAAGTTGGCGCCGCTGCCTTCATCTGCGCGCACTTCCAGGTCACGGTAGTAACTGCCGAGGTAGGCCGGGATGGCGGTCAACGGCTCTGCCAGGTAGCTGGCAAAACTGGCAGGCGCCGAGGCGAAGAGCAACGCGAACGGTGCACGGTCGTCGGTATCCACCAGGTCGGCCACCGGGGCCCCTTCTTTGCGGCTAAGGACCTGGTTATCGGCGTCGAGCAGGCTGATCGCCAGGTTGATCCCTTCGAGCGGTTTCCCGGCGTGATTAACGACTTCGCCAAAGCACCATAGGCCGCCCAAAGGGGTCTCGGCAAAGAAGAGGTTCTCAATCGTGAACGGCAGCGGCGTAGAGGTGGCGGTTGGCTCCGCGCCCGTTTGCGCCTCGTCGCCCGCGGTTGGAATGATCAACTCCTGGCCAACACGCAGGCTGCGCGGGTCAAGGATGCCGTTACTTTCCTGAATCGCCGCGACGCTGACGCCAAAGCGGTTGGCAATGGCGAGCAGTGTGTCGCCGCTGCGGACCGCATAGATAACCGGCGTTGGCGTAACCGTGGGCGTCGCGGTTGGTTCTGGCGTGTAGGGCGCAGGCGTTGACGTGGGTCTCTGCGTCGCCGCAACGGTCAACGCAGGCAGAGAGGTTGGCGGCATCGGCGTGGCTGTGGGTCGCGTGATGATTTGCCCGCAGGCGCTCAGCCAAACCAAGAGAGAGAGAGCCGCAATGACCGCGGCCTTCGCCGTGTGAGTTGCCGAGCAGAGTTTGCTTTCAGATGCCATGCTGTGATTATAGGGCGAAAACGCAAAATCCCAAATCCCGGCCTCGTTTTTCGGGCGTGGCCGGAAGAGGTGTCTCATGCCAGGCAAGATTCAGATGATCGCCGATCTCAAGGTGGGCGACACGGTGCTTAGCTACTTCCAGATCAAGCGCGCGCGCCTGGTGCCGTTCAAAGATGCCACCTCTGGCTCGTTCTTATCGCTGATCTTGAGTGACCGTTCTGGCCAGGCAGGCGCGCGCGTGTGGGAAAAGGCCGAGCAGGCTGCGGCCAACCTAAACGCCGGCGATATCGTCAAGGTTCAAGGCAAAGTTCGCGCGTATCAAGACGGCATCTACATTGCGATTCGGCAGATTCGCCGCGCGCGACCGGATGAAATCAACCCGGAGGATGTGGCTGCCGCGCCTGCCGCGGCCAGCAGCGAGCGTAACATGGACGCGCTGCTGGGCGTCCTACGCGATGCCATCCGCACCGTGGGGCGCCTTGATTTACGCCGCCTGCTCGACAGCATCTTCGGGGATGCCGACTTCATGGCCGATTTTTGCCAGGCGCGCGCCAGCCCGCTGCATCATGTCTACGTCGGCGGCCTTTTGGAACATACGGTCGAGATGCTGGTGCTCTCCCGCCCGCTGCTTGCCCTCTTCCCGGCCGTGGACGGCGATCTGCTGACCGCCGCGATTTTGCTGCATGATGTGGGTCGAGTTTTGGAAGCCGGCGCAGACCGTTACGCGCCGCGCTTTCCTGTGGGTTCATTGATTGGACACCAGGCCCTGGCTGATGCCTGGCTGAGCGAACGCCTGGCGCAAATCCCCGACTTCACGCCCGATCTGGCGCTGCATTTGCGCCACGTGTTGTTGAGTCACCACGGGGTTGCGGGAATGCCGGCGCCTGCCACTTTGGAAGCGCTGGCGTTAACCGGCCTGAACCACCTCAGCGCGGAGCTGAACGAGGCCACGGTCGCCGCGCGCCAGGCGCAGATCCGTCGTCTCAACTGGACAGGCAATCTGGCGGCGATGCGAGGGCCGCTCTATGTGGGGCCGATCTCCAGTGAGGGATGACCTACTGGGGACACGCTCATTTCTACCATCGGAGGGTCTGTATGACAAAGGTATTTCGTCCACTCATCGTTCTGATCCTTTTGGCTGCGCTGCTTGTCGGCGCACTACCCGTCATCGGCGCGCCTCCCACGCCTGACAGCTTGAGCCGCGCGGCGCGCGGCGCGTTGAGCATCACGCGCGACTCGACGACTGGCGCCGCCACTTTTGTGCGCGCCGACCGCGGCATCGTCAGCGGCGCAGACGTCAAGGCCTTGCGCGCCGATCCCGCTGGCGCGGCGCGTGCATTTTTGGCCCAGCATGAAGCGGCCCTGGGAATGCCGGGCGTGGGTGAGCAAACGGAGCTGGCCGCGCTGAAACGCGATGAATTCGGCATGACTCATGTGCGCCTCCAGCAGGTTTACAAGGGCGTGCCCGTCTTCGGCGCGCAGGTCGCTGTCCACTACAGCGCGGACGCACGCATGGTTCTCGCCATCAACGGCCATTATGTGCCTGGGTTGGCGGTCACTGTCACGCCCACCCAGGATGCTGAGGCCGCGCTCGCGCTGGCGCGTTCGCTCGATCCGCAGGCGCTGGTCTGGGCCAAGCCTGAACTGCGCGTTTACACGTCTACAATTGACCCTGCCGTCAGCGGCAATCACCTGGTGTGGCTGGTGCGGCTCTACGCAGAACAGACGCCCGCGCGCATGTTGTACGTGTTGGACGCGCAGTCCGGCGCGGTGCTGACCTCGTACAACGAGCTGGATACCGCGCGTAATCGCCAGGTCTACAGCGCAAACCATTCACAGACGCTGCCCGGCGCGCTGGTGCGCAGCGAGGGCGCGGCGGCCACTGGCGATGCGGATGCGGATCAGGCCTATCGCTATCTCGGCGACACCTACGACTATTACTTCAGTCGTTTTGCCCGCGACAGCTACGATGCGGCGGGCGCGGCGATGAAGGCAACGGTGCACTACGGCACGAACTACCAGAATGCCTTCTGGAACGGCGTTCAAATGGTGTTCGGCGATGGCTTTCCCATTGACGATGTCACCGCGCATGAGATGACCCATGCCGTGACGGAGAACGAAGCAAACCTGATCTACCAGAATCAATCGGGCGCGCTCAACGAATCGTTTTCCGACATCTTTGGCGAAATCATTGACATGACCAATGGCGCGGGCAATGACACACCGCCGGTAGCCTGGCT
>CAZEPA010000253.1:0-6489 GCA_964513955.1 uncultured Anaerolineae bacterium
GAAGGGGCGACCCTTCTGAGGCGACCACGTAGGGTCGCCTCTGCTTCCACGGGGGCCAGGCCAGGTTGACTGGTCTGGCCCCCGTAATTTTTGCCCCCACATCTTGGGTGATGTGGAAGACGAAAGGGATGCCAAACGTTGCCCCCGTCCGGTTGAAATGGCTGGCGACCTACTGGCACCCAGCCTGTCCCCAGGCCGAGGCAGCCGCGGCCACGTCGGCCGCATCTATCACACCGTTCGCCACCAGGTCATACAGCCGATTCCAGGCTGGATTGCCGCTGCTGAGACCCCAGTGCGCGGCCACGGCTTGCACATCGTTGATGACCACCTGACAACTGCAATCAATATCGGCCGCGCGGCAGACCGCATAGCTGATGCGTAGTTTTGCGGCCGCGGCTGGATTCCCTTCAAAACTGACGGCATCAAAGTAACCAGTATTGCTGGTTTCGCTGCGCAGCAGGAAAGCCAGCGCAGCGTTTGACTGCCAGTTCGGCCGATCCACCACCTCTTGCACCAGGGCTGCCAGGTTAGGCGATGACATCCAGCCCAGCGGTAGGCTGTTCGGCACGCTCCAGGCACTGCTGGCCGTCGTCGTAGGCATCGCCAACGGCGCCAGCGTCTGAAAGTCCGGCGCATTGTCCACGGCCGCGGCGCGCACGGTGAGATTGACGGCGCCAGGCGCTTGATGGTAGCTGCGGTTCATCTCCAAGCTAGCGTCCAGGATCTTGACGTGAAATGGCACCGCGACCGCCTGGAAGCGCAGTCCGCCCAGTAGTTGATTGCTGTTGGCGTAACCCAGGCGCACGACAACGGCCGAGATGTCGTTGTAGCCGGAGCTGATGCGCTGCGACGTGTCGTCGAGGCCGGAGACCACCTGGAACTGGCCCAGGCTCGGTGTCGAGGTGGGGGTTGGCGTCGCCGTCGGCGTGGGCGTGGCGAGGAGCAAGTCGGCAAAATCGTGCGCCGTAGTTTGCCCGGCATTTACCGCGATGTTGACCAGGTTGCTGCCTGGCGCGGAGGTGAAGCCTGGCGGGTCCGTTTCTTCCAGCCGGTACGCGCCCGCGTTGACGTCGCGAAAGACGTAGAGACCATCCGCCCCCGTGGTGAGGTTCAACAGCGGGGTGCCATCGGCCTGCTGCAGCCAGATCACTGCGCCCGCCAGGGGCGGCTCGCCCGCCTGATACGTGCCATTGCCGTTTAGGTCATGGAAAACCAGACCGGCCACATGCCCGCGACCCGCCTGCGGCGTTGGCGTGGCTGTGGGAGACGCCGTCGGCGTGGCCGTCGGTGTATTTGTCGGCGTGGGCGTCTTGGTGGGCGTGGTCGTAGGCGTGGGGGTTGGGGGTGCAACCTGGTAATGCAGAATGGCGCCGTTGTCGCCCACGGCCCAGCCGCTGTTACTGTCGAGCATGTCAATCCACTTCAAGGCGTCGGTTACCGGACTGGCCTGCGGACTCCAGGATGCGCCGCCGTTGGTGGTCCAGAGGATTGTCCCGACATCGCCGACGACCCAGCCGGTTTGGTAATCGGTCATGTCGAGGTTGAACAGGTGCAGCGTCGTATTGCTCGCCTGGGGGGCCCAGGTGGCAGCGCCGTCCGTGGTGTGGATGATGACGCCTCCGCTGCCGGAAACCCAGCCGTTGTTGGCATCCAGGAAATCAATGCCGTCCAGGAAATCAGCGTTAGTGCCGGGATAAGTGCGCGTCCAGGATGCGCCCCCGTTGTGGCTCGTCACGAAGGAATCCCACGCGGCCACGCCAAACACGTCGTTGGGCGTCGCATAGCTGGCATCGCGGATGTTGATACTCATGTCGGCGGTTGAGAACAGCCAGGTCGCGCCGCCGTCGCTCGTGCGGAAGACGTAGCCCTCTTTGCCGGCGGTCATCGCGTGCTGGTTGTCATACCCTTCGACAAACCACAAGAAGCCGGTGTGCACTTCGCCGTTGGCCAGGCGCGCATACTGGCGTGTCCACGTCTCGCCGCCATCGGTTGTGCGGAAGAGAGCGCCGTAACGGCCGGACACCCAGCCAGTGCTACCGTTGACCGGGAACTTGACGCCGCGCAACCACGGGTTGTCAATGCCAGGCTCAGACTGCAGAGCCACGCCATCCAGCATGCGCCAACTGACGCCGCCGTCGGTCGTCTTGAGGATTTGCGCGTAATCGCCCACCGCGTACACGGTGTTGGCATCTACGGCATCCACCCCTTTGAGTTCCGTCACCGCAGGCGGCGCGGCGATGGCAAAGGCGCCAGCGCCCTGCTTGTGCAGCACCGTGTGTCCGGAGCCGGCTGCCCATACGTCGCCGTCGGTCGGTAGCGCCAGCGCTAGTAAGGATTGAGTCTGGCCAGAATTGCCCGGCAGCCAGGTATTGCCGCCGTCGAGCGTATACCAGGCCGCGCCGCCGTCACCCACCAGCCAGCCTTGCTGGGAGGAGGAAAAAGCAATCGCGCGCAGCCCACGGGTTTCGGCCAGGGCTTGCGTCGTCCACGTTGCACCGCCGTTGGTGGTGCGCAGGAGGACGCCGTTGTCGCCGACCGCCCATCCGTTCAGGCTGCTGGTGAAGGTCACGCCATGCAGCCACGCCGTGGTCATGCCGACGGCTTGGGTCGTCCAGGCAACGCCGCCATTCGTGGTGGCGATGACCGTGCCCAGATTGCCCACCGCCCAGGCGCGGCTGGCATCCCAGGCAAACAGCCCGTCCAGGTGATTGGCGGCGCCGCTGGATTGCACGGTCCAGACGCCGCCGCCGTTGGTCGTGCGCAGGACGACGCCGCTGTAACCGGCCGCCCAGCCCGTGCTGGCATCCACCATCGCCAGGGAGGTCAAGCGCAACGAGGTGGGCGATCCCTGGCTGGTCCAGGTGAGACCCGCATCGGTGGAGCGCCAGATCGCGCCGTTGGCGCCGACGCGCCAACCCGTGGCGGCGTCCACAAAATCTACCGCGCCGAGATCAACCGCCGGCGCGGCCAACTGATAGGCCCAGGTGTAGCCGCCATTCGTCGTACGCATGAACTGGCCGTTCTTACCCACGGCCCAGCCCAACTGGCTGTTGGCGAAAGCGATCCCCGTGAGGTCGTCGGCGCCATGCCATTGCGCCGTCCACGCGCCTGGCGTCGGCGGCAGGTCTGACGCGGCGCGCGCTACATTCTCCGCACGGCCGCTTGCTATTGAGACCACAAACAAAAGCGCGCCGCAGAGCAGGAAAGCACCCACGCTCCGGCGCGCACGCACACTCAACTTCCCCATACAACTTTACTCCATGCCAGAATCTACTTGCCGTTTTGCCCAAACGGCCGCGCCCGCCGCTTTTTCCATCGGCAGTCGGCGCAGTATAGCATGGAGAAGTAGAAGGCTCAAGCTGATGCCTGCGACACGTAGTTGGGACGCAGGTAGGCCAGGGTGAAGCCAGTGCGCAGCATGTTGTGGTACGACGGATTCGGCCGCGCGGGCGAGTCGGCGCCGGTTTCTGTCACCAGCCAGCGGCAGCCCAATGCCGCCGCATCGTGAATGCGGCGCGCCATCAGCGCGCCCTGCCCACCACGCCGACGGTACGCAGGTAACGTGCTGCCGATGCCCAACCAACCAACCCCATTCTGCGTAAAAAGCGCCGCGGTTGCCACGGCCGTGTCGCCATCAAAAGCCAGGTAATGGCGCCAACCGGGTTGGCCTACGCTGGCAGCCAGCCAGGGCAGGATCAGAGGAGGCAATCCAAACGCCGTGGCCGCCACCTGCGCAAACTCAGTTGCCAGTTCGGGGCCAATGACCTCCACGCGCAGATCAGTAGGTACCGTTACTTCAACCACGGCGGGGCGGTAGACCTTCGCCCATTCGCCGCCGCGCAGCAGTCCGCGTGTCGCCAACCAGGCGGGCAAAGCCGCAGGTTGCGCCGCCGGACTGATCTGCACGGCGAAGGTGCGCACACCGGCTTCACGGTAAACACGGCTGATCTCCTCAACCTGCGCCTCTGTGGCTGGCTGACGCAGACCCAAGCCTATCACCCGGTTGAAGAGGACGATAGGCACGCGGGGAGATACAAGGGCCAGCGCGTCGCCAATCGGCGTCACGCTCATCTCCAGGGAAGCCGGTGCATAGCGGGCCAGATCAGCACAGGCCGTTGCCTCGCCAAATTCCACCAACTCAGCCAGCTCCTTGGCAGGCAGCATATCAGCGTCTGAAAAAAACATCGCTTCCTCCTGATCCGGGCAATTCTTGATCACCCATGCCAGTTTCTAACAACAGCTCGGTGTGCAGCTTGATGTTGATCAGCGGGGTACGCACTTCATGACTGGCGTTGGCCACAAATTGGCGCTGCTGCTCCAGGGTCTGGCGCAGCTCCCAGGCCATAGGGTTGAAGACGCTGGCCAGCGCCCCAGTTCATCAGCCGATGTGGAGAATTGTAGCACGCAAGCGGCGCGGCAAGCGAATTTCGCTCGCGACGCCGCGCCGTGCACCCTCTTTGCCTCAAGCTCCGGCTTCCTATCCCATCACCGACGCCTTGCGCGGCTGACCATCCCGGGCAAGAATCCGGTAGATCGTCAGGAAAACCACCGCGCTGCCGGTCGCCAGGTAAAGAATCTGCACTGCAAGCAGCTTCGAATCGCTGCCGATCAGAACCGAATGCAGAAGGACACCCCAATACGCCAGGAAACTGCTGTAGTGAATCGTCCGCCACAGCGCCTGACCCAGCCGCTTGCGCACGTAGAAACTGATAACCAACAGCACGGAAAGCCACAGGCCCAATTGGCCGGCCGCGACCAGCGCGGGCTTATAGTCGCCGGCGAAAGGCAGCAGCACCGCTTGCATGGGAAAGCTAAGGTAGTGGTCCCCCATCAGGATCAAGCCGTGGAACAGCGTGAAACCGACCGCGACGTTGCTCAGGAATTGATGCGCATCGAGCAGCGCGGGGGGCCGCAGCCAGCCCTTGCCGATTTTGGAACTGAGAAGCAAACCCCATGCCACCGAACCCCACAGCAGCAAATAGGCCACGAAGCCCGAGGCGCGACTCAAGTACCAATAGGAGTGGGTGTCGCCAGCCCATCCGGTAAGGCCCAGACCAATCGCCAGGCCCGCGACCGCCAGGCTCACGCCCACCAGCGCTCCGAAGATGGCGCCCCAGAAGGTTTCGTGATCGTCAGAGATAGGATTTGGCGGCTTCTGGCGCGGCGCAGATTGAAGCGCCGGTTGGCGCTGCACTGGTTCGCTCATGATACGTACGCCTCCTGTATTTCGATGGGCCGCGCCCGCAGATGACTCAGCGGCAGGCGGCCGACTGTTTGTTGTTGACCATCGCGCCGGCTGAGCAGCCCGCGCAGGCCGCGGCTGGCTAGATAGTCGCGGCCGCGCTGGCTGCCCAGGATCAGCGCGACCTTCGCCGCCACGTCAGCGACTGAAGCGGTCGGCGCAAGCACTGTCACCGTGTGCAGATCGCTGGCACTCGGTTGACCAGTGCGCGGGTCAAGCAGGTGGTGCATGGCTTGACCGTTGCGCGTCCAGCGGCGGCCGCCGATGCTGCTGGTAGCCACGGCGCCGCTGGTCAACGCCAGGGTGAGCAGGTCATGCTGCTCATGGAAGGGGTCCTGCACCGCGATCGGCCAGGGTTCGCCCTGCGCGACGCCGACAACCCGGATGTCGCCGCCCGCATCCACGAGCACAGGGCCGTGCACCGCCAGCGCCTGCGCTACATGATCCACTGCCCAGCCCTTACCAATGCCGCCTAGATCGAGGCCCAGGCCTTCAGGTAGGCTCACCGTCATGGCCGTCGGATTTATGTCAATCCGTTGGTAGCCCCAATCCGGCGTGCGAACGGCTGCGCCGCCAGGGAGATTCGGCGCTAGCTGCTCGAAGCTGCGATCATAGCCCGCCCGCTGCAAGGGCCGCAGCAGCGTGGGATCGAACAGACCCTGGCTGCGCCGTGCGGCATCTAGCGCCGCGGACACCACCGTCCACAGCAGCGGCGACACCGGCTGCGGCCCGGCGCCGGCCGCGGCGTTCAAGCGGCTCAAGCCAGAGTCGGGCTGAAAGCGGCTCAGCTCAGCCTCGATCGCCGCGAAGCGTTGGGCTGCGTCTTGCAGCCAAGTCTCGGCGCGGGGCGCCGTGTGCCACAGCCAGATCCCCACATCGGTATTCATCGCCCGAAACTGAATCTGCCTTAACATACGCCATTCACGATCGGCGCGTGCGGGTGATCGGTTGTTGGAACAGGGGCTGAGTCGGCAGCGGCGACAGGCGCGTCGTGCGGCTGCGTCGTGTCTGCCCGGTCTGCGTGTTGGGCTGAACGGGCGTTACCGTGGGCTGCGCTTGCACCGTCTGGGCCACCTGCGTTGGTGGATCGAGGCGTGCGACCAACGCACTTCCGCCGACGACCGCGGCCAGGCTGAAGGCCAGGATCCCGCTTTTCCAGGTCAGGCTGGCGCTTGACGATCGGCGTTTGGCTGGCGCGGACGTGGTTGAATTAGTCATGGCCGTGCCCTCCCTCGTGCTCGAATCGA
>CAZEPA010000254.1:0-6480 GCA_964513955.1 uncultured Anaerolineae bacterium
TTCATCGTCGAACAGGAACTCGGCCACGGCCTTCGCCAGCTCGGTCTTGCCCACCCCGGCCGGGCCTTCGGTCAGCACAGGCTTGCTCAACTGCTCGGCAAGATAAAGCACCGTGGAGATAGCGTCCGAGGCAATATAGCGCTGCTTACTCAACTCGGCGCTGACTGCGGCAGGATTCTTGAACATGAATTCCTCACGATGAAAAGAGTTGGGGAATGCTGAGGCAGCCTGGATCAGGAACGACCAGGAAGCCGCGAACAGCCGCGCCACTGTAGTCCCGCTTGTTGGTAGAGACAGTGACGCGACTCACGATTGATTCAGTCTGTGAAGGCCTGCTGCAGCCAGGCCCTGGTGCGCGCGGCCCATGCGCTCACATCGGTCGGCGTTGGCGGTTCGGCCGAGAAGAAACCGGTGAAGCCGGCATTGATCAGCGCGGCCGCCAGCGCATTCCACGCGGGCGCTGACAGTCCCGCTGCCAGGTGAACAACCGCCAACTGCGTGGGACGGAAGTTGGCATCGGCCAGCGCCGTCTCGACGTCGTTGGAATCGAGCGCGAGGCCCACGTTGCCGCGGCCGCTGAGCTGCAGTGCGACCAGGGCCTGGCTGACGGAGGTGACGGCGCCGCCGGGCGCCAGGGCGATGCTGATCGTGCCATACTGCGTGGTGATCTTGCCAATCTGGGCCAGGGCGTGGCCCACTTCGGCGGTCACGTCGGCCGGGGCGACGCCAGCCGGCGCCGCGCCTGCCTCAACAACGATCCAGGGCGCGTCCAGCGACATGGCCGAGGCAGCCAACGAATGGGTCTGCGCGTCGAGATGAGCGGCCGCGCGCTTGTCGCGAAAAATGACATCGCTCAGCCGGTTGAGGGCCACGACGCGCACCGGCTTTTCGCCCTTTTCACCCTTGAGCAGCTTCTTGACGAAGGCGAGGCTGCCGCCCTGCAGCGCATACTCCAGTTTGGGGATCCACATTTCGAGCGCGCCAAAGCCGGCCGCGCGCGCCAGGCGAATATCTTCCGCCAACGCGCCGCCGGTCTGGTTCGATCCATTGAGGGCCAAATTCAACATCAACGGCATTTCCTCTCCTCCATCGCGAAATCAGGAATCCAGTGGGGGCTTAACGGGCGTCATGTCCGGGCGCAGGGCCGTAATTTGGGCGCGCAGTTGATCCGCGCGGCCGCGCAAGGCGTTTGCCTGGTTGGTTTCCGAGGTCGCCAGGCGGCGCAGCCGGGCTTTGACAAAGGCCAGGTCAACCAGGCGATGCTGAAACAGCGCAGTTCGCCGTCGCTCGCTGCTGCGCCAAAACGGCAGCAGGGCCAGCCGGCGCACCGCGCGCGCGCTAAACGTCAAGATCGCCTCGTACTCTTCCGGTCGCAGCAGCACGCCCACCTCATCGGCCAATTCGACGCGAATCCAACGGCGTTCCTGGTCCCAGGTTAAGACGACAATCAGCGCCAGCAGCCAAAAACCGCCCCAATCGGCCAGGGTTCCCAGTAGGAACGGTACGATGGAGACGCTGGAAAGCTCAGCGCCCAGGTTGTGCAGCCCATGAAGAAGGATGGCCGCGGTTAATCCCAAAAGCGGAAAAAGCCAGCGCCAGGCGCGCCGTCGGCTGAGCACAGCCAGGCCAAACCCGATGCCTGTGCAGGCGGTGAAGACAGCATGATTGAAACCAAAGATGACGGCCCGCAGCCCCACCACGGCCGCCCACCAACTCCAACCTTGTTCGCCGTAGGCGCCAATGAAATAGAAGATATTCTCCGTCATGGCAAAACCAAAGCCCACCACGGCGCCGTAAACGATGCCATCGAGCACGCCGTCAAACTCGCGTGAGGCCAACGTGACCACGGCCAACAAGGCCAACGCTTTGACGACTTCTTCGATGATCGGCACGCCGAGCGCGCTGGATAGAATCGCGCCGCGGTAGATGCCTTCGTTGACCTGCGGTATGGTCTGTCCGGAGCTTTCCAGGATCAAGGCTACCGCAGTGGCCGGCACAGCCCCCCAAAAAAAGACCGCCAGCAGCAAAGGCAGCGGCTCGCGCTCGTGGCGGTCAGCCCACCAGACGAGGAGCGTATAAAGGACGGTCGGCGCCAGCGCGGCCAGCACGGATGCCACGATAACCAGCAGAATCATGATCCGGGTCTCACCAAAACGAAGGTGCGGGCAGGGGGAAGGTCGTCAGGCGCTGGCCGTCAACGTGGCGGGTTGGCGGCCAGCGAAGAGGTCAGGCAGGTGGTTGAAAGCCGCTCACGCGCTTGGCCCACTTGGCGTAGGTGCTGGCGAAGTGAGGCCAAAGGCCGCTCGGCGTGCCCACGGCCTCCGCTACGCCCAAGCTGCGCATGAAGGCCGGCCCGTCATCGCTGAAAGGCGGCATCAGGAGATAGCCCCGACCGATTTCACCGATGGTGTGGGCATCGCTGCCAGCCGTGATCAGTTTGCCATAGCGGCGCGCCAGGGACAGCGCGGCATCGTTGTCGTCGCGGTAGAGACAGCGGGCGTTGAAGACCTCGATCGCATCCACCTGATCCACAAAACGCTGCGTGTTCGCCTCGCCCAGCGCGGAACGGCGAAACGAATCGGCCGGGTGCGGGATACTGATCACCGCACCCTGCGCGCGTAATCGAGCCAGGGTTTCTTCCGGCGATAGCCCTTTAGGCA
Organism: uncultured Anaerolineae bacterium; assembly: GCA_964513955.1. GTDB lineage: Bacteria > Chloroflexota > Anaerolineae > SSC4 > Amarolineaceae > Amarolinea. The sequence goes on from CAZEPA010000254.1 coordinate 2,661, forward strand.
CTTCCTCGCTGACAAAGTAGGCGATGAACTCACCAACCGTGCTCTTGATCTCCTCGCCAACGATGATCAAATTGGGCGCCATGCGCTTGAGCAAACGCGCGCCTTCCACATTGTTGTGCTCTGTGATGGCGAGCTTATCCAGGCCGCGCGCCAGCGCGGTTTCGATGATCGCGCGTGGATTCATCAGGCAGTCACGCGAGAACCAGCTGTGACAATGCAGGTCCACTTTCCACAAGTCAGGCATACGTGAATGATCCCTTATGTCAACATTCATCTGGACTGCTGGCGTCGCCTCAGCAGGCCGCCGAACAGCAGCATGGCGCCGGCCGCACCAGCCGCCGCAATCAACGTCGTCTGGGGTTCAACGCCCGGCATCACGACGCGGCCATCGCCGTATTGTTGGAACAAGCGCCCCCACTTCGTCTCCAGCGCGGCGCGCACGCGCGGACGCCCCACAAAGGGGTACCAATAGACATTATGATAGAAGTTGGAGGCAAAGAACGACCAGGGCACGAGCGGCGAGCGCAGGAGCACATTCTCAAACGGTTTCAGCGCGCCGTGATAGATCAGCTTCTGGCCGCGGCTGGCAAAGGTATCCTCTTGTACAAAGCGCCAATCCTCGCCCGAAACATCATAGCCAACCAGTTCGATCTCCTTCGGGTCAGCCACGCCCAACCCCATCTCGTGCGCCAGGCGCAAGAAGGGAATCTCCATCGGATTGAAGCCTTGCAGTTTGGCGGACATCGCATCAATCGCCACTTGATCGGCCGACGCCAAAATCAGGTCCTTCTCATGCCAACGCATGGCGCGCGGCCCGGGGCCGTCGCCGGCAAACGTAGCATCCATCACGGCAAACAGCCCGCTGTGGATTTCTTGCTGAATGGTCAGCAGGTCCACCAGCGTTTCATGAATGACGCCATGGGTCCAATGACGCTTTTCGGTCAACAGTCCGCCAAACGCATTTTTCATGGCGCCGGTAATCGTCGTGAAGACGTGCGTCTTGACCGTTGGTAAATGCACAATGTTACTGCCGATGAACATCTCCGGGATGAGAATGCCGTCGGGGAAGATCTTGTTGAGCACGAGCATCGGCGCGCGCGGCTCGTAGCGAATCCAGCGCACTTCAGGCTCGTATAGATGGACATTGCGCACGCCGTAGGCGTCTACCACGGGTTTGTGCTTGTTGTTACGCTCGCCCACATACGCGTCGACGACCACGGTCTGATTCTGCGCGCCGATCAGGTCATGGTATCCGGCGCGCTGCAAGCCGCGGATGACGCCCTCCAACTGCCACGGTTCGGTGGAACAGGCAGGATACCAGGTTTGCCAGGAAATGTTGATCTTGAGGATCGTTTCTTTGTCCGCAGGCAAGGCAGATTGCACGTCGGCCAGCTGCAGCAGCTTCTCATAGTCTTCCAACACTGTTTGCGGCGTCGTTTTCAGGACAGCCACTTTCCCACGTCCGGGGAAATTTTTCTGAATCATGTCAACCTCCTGGGATGATCATCCCTTGGGTAGGATGCAGCCCCGCGATGAGTATACAGCAAAGAGGCAGGAAAGTCCAACACTTTCTGGCGACCGGATGCATTCCACGCTGGGAACGGGCCGGGCGATGAAAATCGCGGCAACCACAGTAAAGCCCGCCTTCAACAGCAAAGGCAGCCCATGGTCAATCCACGCGCTGCCTTTGATTCTTGGTCTTCGTGCCGCTCTGCGGGTCGCTGCCCGCCGAAAGAAGCTGCGCGGCGCGGGCGCTTACTCCTTCTCAGCCTCGCGCTTCGCCTCCGCAATGATTGCTTCGGCGGCATGAGCCGGCACCACTTCGTAGTGTGAGAACGTCATGGTAAACAGACCGCGGCCCTGCGTGATCGAACGCAGGTCAGTGGCGTAACGCTGCATTTCGGCCAGGGGCACCTGGGCAGTCACAATGCTGCGGCCGCGCTCCTGGGTCATGCCCTGCACGCGCGCGCGCTTGGTATTGATGTCGCTCAGCACGTCGCCCATGTACTCATCAGGCACGGTGATGGCCACATCCATGATCGGCTCAAGCAGCACGGGGTTTGCTTGCTGGATGGCGAGCTTGAACGCCTCGCGGCCAGCCACCTGAAACGCGATGTCCTTGGAATCCACTGGGTGCATCTTGCCGTCGAACACTTCGACGCGGACGTCTACCACCGGATAGCCGGCCATGGCGCCCGATTCTAACACTGATTTGATGCCTTTTTCGATGGATGGGAAGAAAGAGTTGGAAATGACGCCGCCAAACACGCGGTCGGTGCTGTACTCGAAACCAGCGCCCCGCCCAAGCGGCTTGACTTCCAAATGCACTTCGCCAAACTGACCGGCGCCGCCTGTCTGCTTCTTGTGGCGATACATCGCGCTGGCGTTCTTGGTGATGGACTCCTGGTAAGGCACCTTGGGAATGGCGGTCTCGACGCCCACCCCAAACTTCGACTCCATGCGGCGAATGGCAATATCAATGTGCGTATCGCCCATGCCCTCTAGAATGGTCTGCTGGGTAGAAGGCTCCTGTCGCCAACGCAAGGTAGGGTCTTCTTCGCTGAGGCGCGTCAGGGCGGGGCCGAGCTTGGCCGAATCGGCCTTCGTCTTGGGCGAAATCGCCACAGCGAACAGCGGACTTGGGTAGCTGGGCTTCGGAAGCTGCAGCGCGGCGGCCTTGTCGCACAACGTATCTGAGGTAATGGTTGAGGTCAGTTTCGCCACGGCGCCGATGTCCCCGGCTACCACCACGTCCACATTGGTGTGCTGTTCGCCGCGGGGCGTGAACAACTGCGGAATGCGCTCTTCATTCTCGCTGCGCGAGTTGAACACCCGTGAGTCAGAGTGCATGACGCCCGAAAAAACCCGGAAGAAGGTGACGCGACCGACATAGGGGTCAGCCACAGTCTTGAAAACCAGAGCCGCCAGGGGGCCGTTGGAGTCTGTGGCAAGCGTGACGGAGTCGCCTGTGTTTGACTTGACCGCGACCACCGGCGCGGATTGGTTGGGCGAAGGCGCCAGTTGCACCAACGCGTCCATCAACGCTTGCACGCCGAGATTGGCGCTGGCCGCGGTGCATACAACCGGTACAATGGAGCCGGCGCGGATACCCAGGCCCAGGCCAAGCTGAATCTCATCGGGCGTGAGCTCGTCGCCTTCGAGATATTTCATGATCAAGTCGTCGTTGCCTTCCGCGGCGGCCTCGATCAAGAGCGTCCGCGCCTTGTCCACCTCGGCTTTGAGGTTGGCGGGGATGTCCTGCATCTCGCCCTTCGGCCCCACAAAGGCCTTCATCTGCATCAAGTCAACCACGCCGCGGAAATCATGCTCTTGGCCAATCGGCACTTGCAGCGCGACGATCGCGCCGGCGAAATGCTCGCGCAGGGATTGCAGCGCCTTGTCAAAATTGGCGTTTTCACGATCCATCTTGTTGACCACCACAAGGCGTGGGAGACTTCGCTCGTTCAGGTAGCTCCAGGTCAGTTCTGTGCCGACTTCTGCGCCAGCTACGGCATCTACCATCACCAAGCCCGCATCTGCCACGGCCACGGCGGCCATTACGTCGCCGGCAAAATCGGCGTAGCCTGGGGTGTCGAGCAGATTGATCTTGGCGCCTTTCCATTCGCATGGAATCACCGCGGTGTTGATCGAAACATGACGCCGTTTCTCTTCGTCATCCCAGTCCGACACCGTGGTGCCATCTTCTACACGACCGAGACGTGTGGCCGCACCTGTATCAAAAAACATGGCCTCGCTGAGGGAGGTCTTACCGCAACCGCTGTGCCCAACCAGCGCGATGTTGCGGATATCTTTCGTCGCA
>CAZEPA010000255.1:0-1430 GCA_964513955.1 uncultured Anaerolineae bacterium
CTCGCTACGGGTGCATTTCAGAATGGGGGGCGGGTCGGGCGATTGAAATCGCTGCAACCACTGCAAAGCCTCCCTTCGGAGGCTGCGCCCCGGCATTGAAATGCACCCGCCCTCTACTGGCTGCGCGCGAGGCGACGCACGAGAATCAAGCCCGTCACGGCGACGAGAAGCGCCCAGGGCCATAGATTGGAGGCGGCGCGTGGAGCGGCGGGGCCTTCCAGGGCGGTCAACTGCACGGCCGTGGGTTGGCAGCCGCTCGCACCAACCGCCAGGTATTGATTGGTGTCAATGCGCGTGAAGGTGCCGTTGACGGCGACGATGCCGCCGCTGGCGTAGATGCGGCCGGCTGCGTAGGCGTTGGCCATGCCGGCGGTTGACGCCGACATCGGGTCCACGTAGGTCCACATGTCGGTGGCCGGGTTGTAACGCTCAGCGGTTGCCAGGCTTGAGAAGGTTGGCCCTAAACTGTCGGCGCCCCCATAGACGTAGATGTAGACGCCGTCGGTAGCGATCCCCGGCGAGACACGCCCAACCTGCATGGGCGCCAGTGAAGCCCAGGTATTGGTGGCCGGGTCGTAGACTTCGAACGTGGTCAGGCCATTGTAATCGGGATCCACGGCCTGCGTGCCTCCCGCGACATAGATCTTGCCGTTGAGGGTGACGGCGACGTTGTTTTCACGCGCGGTCGGCATGGGCGCGCGCAGCGTCCAGGTGTTGGCGGCGATGTTGTATTCGTAGTTTGTCGTGTTGGAATCAAAGTCGCCATCGTCGCCGCCCATCACGTAGATCTTGCCATTAGAGGTCGCCTGCGCCGCCGTGCCGATGCCGGATTCGCCCACGGGGATCGGGGCGCCCGCTGACCAGGCGTTGCTCGCCGAATCGTAAATGAGGGTTGACGTAACGGCATACACGGGGACCGAAGAATCAGCGTAGCCGCCTACGACATAGATGCGCGAGCCGGAGGCGCTGGGCTGCATCCCGTAAAGGCCCATGGGCATGGGTGCGCGTGGAGTCCACACATTCGTGGCGGGGTTGTATAGATCTACATTGGGCACGGCCACCCCGCCAGGCAGATTGCCGCCGATCGCGTAAAAGGTGCAGCTATCCACCGATGCGCCTCCCATCAGCCAACCGGCCGTCGGCGCGGGCGCGCCGATGCCCCAGGCCTGGGGAACCGCCTCCCGTGGACCGAAGGGAGCCGTCGGGGGCAGGCCGGGATGCGCCGCCGCCGGCAGAATGCCCACCAGCAATAACAGGAGAGTCAACCAGCTGACGCTCATCCAACGTGTTCTTGTCGCCATAGCATATTCCTCCTTCAAGTGCGAACAGTTTTTGGTCCAAAAGACCGCTTGATACCATGGGGGACGCTTGTGGGGAACTCTTCCCAACCATGATGCGCTGATAACGCGTCTGCAGGCTTTGCGCGCCGC
>CAZEPA010000255.1:1440-6468 GCA_964513955.1 uncultured Anaerolineae bacterium
TGAACACAGATGCAGGATCGCGCCGGAATCTGTCACCTGTTCACATCTGCCAGGATGGGCTGGCCTTTTTCGCCAAACTTGACAGGTTCTGTATCTTGTTTTACCCTTCTGCATAACTTACCTCAAGCAACGTTCTCAGCCGGCCTGCCCGCTTGGTTCAGGCCTCTGCTCTGCACTTCATGCGCTGAACGCATGACGCCCCAGGAGGTTCACCATGCTGCACATCAAGGACTTTCCTCGTCCTCCTGATGACAATGGACGCGGGCTGCATTGGTCTGCGCGCGTCTACCATCCCACCAACCAGCCAACGCATGGCGTAAGTGATGCAGACGCTGACGAGAAATATGCTATGTCTGCCCGCGTCTACCGGTCCCCGGATGACGCCCTGACGCGCGGCGCCGACGCGCCGCTGGCGGTCAACTGGACGGCGGTGCCCTATGAGCCGACAGCCGGCGAACTGGACTATTGGATCAGTGAACTGCAGGCCATGCACATCAAGTGGGTCAAGCTGATGGACGACGGCGGCGGCTCGTCGCTGCTGATCTGCCAGCGCATGCTGCAAGCCGGCATTATGCCGATTGTACGCCTCTTCAAAGAACGCCCCAACCCGCGTGGCATTGGCGGCCGCGAGTTTGAGACGATCAGCCGCCTGGTGGCGGTAGGCGTGCGCTACTTCGAGACGAACAATGAGCCAGACCTGTCTGCGGAATGGGAAAACAACACCATGCCGTCCAACTGGCTTGACATCGTGGTGGACAACTTCATCCGCGATGCCGATCAAATCTTAGGCCGCGGTGGTCTGCCGGCGGTCCCCGCGATGGGACCAGGCAGCCAGGACAACCCCATTTCCAAAATCGTCGCCCGTGGGCGGCGTGACCTGTTCGAGCGCGGCGCGTGGGTCGCCATTCACATCTACACCCTCAACCACCCGCTCGATTACCCCTACGATGCCGTCAGCCAGTTAGGCGCGCCGCTCAGCCAGGCTGAGTACGATCGCTATGGCGCTTGGTCGTGGGATTTTCGCCGGCGCGAGTCGGCCAACCCCGAAGATCAGACGATCAACCGCTTGCGCCGCGAAAGCAAGCGGCTGGGAACCACCATTTTTCAGGATCCCAACTGCTTTCGCGGTTACGAAGCGGCTGGAAAAATGATCTTCGATGCCCTGGGCTACTATGTGCCGGTCATCAGCACGGAGGGCGGCCCGGTGGTTGGCTGGGGTGATGACAAACGGTACAACAAGCTCATCCCCAGCCAGCAGATGGAAATGCAGCAGGAGATCGTGCGCCAGATGCAGAACAACGAGGTGCCTGATTGGTACTTCGCCATGTGCACCTGGTTGATTGCCTCGCGCCCGTTAGGTGATTTCACGCCCGCGTGGGAAACCATGAGCTGGTACACCAACTGGTGGGACCAGCAGTTTGGCCTGAACGGCCGCTTGCCCATTGTGGACGCGCTCAAGGCGCTGCCCCCGGTGAGCCGCGTGTGGCCGGCCAGCGTCCCGCAAACCGCACGCCTGCAGGGCCGCCTGCTGCTGAACAACGGCCAGGCGGCGGGCGCCGTGCGCCTTCGCCTGCAGGCCGCCGGCCACGCGCCGATCCTGGCAACCGCCTCATCCGGCGGCGCGTTCAGCATGGAGGGCCTGGCCGCGGCGACGTACACCCTCAGCGTCGTGGATGGCCCCGACATTGCCAGCGGCATTATCCTGGCGACCGGCGAACAGAAGACGCTCAATGTGACCCTGCCCGCAGGCGGCGCAGTTTCGGCCATCCAGGGCCAGGTGCTGCGGAACGATAAGCCACAGCCGGGCGAGGTGGTCAACCTGCTGGAGCTGAGCGAAGGCGCGGCGCACGTCGTCGCCAGCCAGACCGTGTTGGGACAAGGGCGCTTTAGCTTTGGTCGGCTCCACCCCGGCGTGTACCAGGTTCGGACGGGAACGACCGCCTCCGCCGCGGTGACGCTTGACGGCTGGAGCGCGGCGGCGGTCAATTTGCCGCTGCCCGCGCCGCCCGAGTTCCGCTACCGGGTGACAAGCGCCCAGGCGTCGCCTGGCAGCCCGCGCCGCATCATTGGCCGCGTGTTGGATGCACAGGGCAATGGCCTGAATGGCATCAAGATGCAGATGTCCTGGCCGAATCCGGAGCCGGATACGCAGTTCCCTGAAACCCTGACTGGGCGCGACCCGTTCAAGCCCGCCGGTTTCTATGAATTCCTGGCGTCAGCCGGTCAGTTCCAGGTCAAGGTGATTCAGGCCGACTGGGCCAGTGACGTGAGCGCGCCGCTGGCCACAAACGCGCAGCCCGGCCAGACCGGCGATTCATTCTTCTGGGAAGTGACCTTCCAACTGCAGCAGGTGCGCCGCAACCAGAGCATCGTGCGCGGCCGCATCACCAACCCGCCGCCAAACGGGGTGGTCGTGCTCAGCGGCAATGCCTTGCCCGCAGGCCCGCAGCGCCAAACCCTGCCTGCCAGCGGCAATTTCGAGTTCCGGGATTTGCCGGCCGGCGCCGACTACGAGTTGGCGGTCGAAAACATCGCCCGCCTGGGCGCGGCGTTTGCCCTCGACGGCGCCAACACAGTCGAGCGCAGCATGTCTCTGACTGGCGTGTTGACCGGCCAGGCGCTTGGACTGGCAACCGACGCGTCGGTCGGGTTGGCGCGTGTAAGCCCACTGGCCTGGCGTCGCGCGGCAGCCGCGGGCGCGGACGGCCGCTATCGCTTCGACGGCTTGCCGCCCGGCCGCTACCAGGTGAGCGCCGGCGATAAACGCAGCGCAGACATGGTGCTGGCCGAAGGCCAGACGTTGGAGGCGCCAGTGCTCGATCTGCGGCCGCCAGCGCCGCCTCCACCAGCGCCGCCTCCACCGGCGCCGCCTCCACCAGCGCCGCCTCCGGCAGCGCCACCAGCGCCGCCAGCGCAAAGCATCATTCACGGTACGGTACAGCGCGCCAGTGGAGACCCGATAGCAGCCGCCACGGTGGAGCTGCACAGCGATGGTCGAGTGGATCAACAGACCACCAGCAACAACGTTGGCGGCTTTGAGTTCCGTGACCTTAAGGCCGGCGTCTACAGCGTGCAGCTGCTTGATTATGAGATGTCGGCCACAGTAACGCTGGATGGCCTCAACGCCGCCACGCTGGCGCTGACCGCGCCTGATCCAGAACCAGACTCGGTGCCACTCAATTTGCGCCAATTCGTCCTGCTGGCGCGGGGCAGCGCGGCTCAGGCCGCGCTCGTGCAGAATCAACTGCGCCTGCTGACGCCTTACCTGGCGGCCCATCCCGAGGTCGCGGTTGGTTTCGATGCGGCGCTCGCCGCGAGGGCCGAGCGGGTTGTCATTGTCGGCGACGCGACGCTTGTCAGTCAGGCCGTCGAACAAGACTTACGCGCGGCCGGCTGCCTGGTGCAGCGCGTCGAAGGCGATCTCTACGCCCTGGCTGACTGGCTGCAGGCCAATCTATAGCAGAGAGGTGATCCATGAGTACGCTGTTGTCTTCGATCTCCGAGTTCTTGGCCGCTCTGTTCGGACGCGCAACCCCGCCGTATCCCGGCCTCTCTAGCACGCGCGGCCTGGACGCGTCCGAGAACGATGCCGCCGCTTACGGCGTGGGCATCGCGGAAGCCAAGCCGCCGAACGGCCAGCTCTATTGGAAAGTGCAGCGCGTGCATCACTTGACCTCGGACGAGAACAATTTTCGCCAGCATCTCTTCTTTGACATGCAGGATGAAGCCGGCAATCGGCTGCAAGGCGGCGCGGTGCGCGTGAGCTGGCCTGGCGGCGAGCAGATCATCACGCTGGACAAGCCCCCAGGCGAACCGGCCGGCAACTTCCCGATGTGGAAGTACCAGGTCTGCGAGGTTGTGGCAATCGGTATGCCAGGCGAAACCCTGGTCAGCGACAAAGTCACGGGGCTGCACACCAGTCACAAGGACGAAGGGCAGGGCAATCGCTTGTTTCATCACAGCTTTGCCCTAGTGTTCCAGCGCACCCTGGCCGGCGCAGCGGCCCTGCCCCGTGAAAGCGTCATCAGCGGCCACGTGACCAATGGCGCCGGTCGCACCCTGCTCTTGCTGCAAGACGGCGCCACCGTGGCCCAAACGGTGGTTGCGGCCGATGAGAGCTACAGCCTGGCCGCGCTCCCTGCGGGGACTTACCAGGTGGCGGTGCAAGGCGCAGACGTGCGGTCAGACCCGCTGACGGTGGATGGGCGCGGCGCGGCCGCCGTCAACCTGACGCTGCCGGCAGCGCCGAAGGAGGAGAGCATGGTCAGCGGCCGGGTGCTGCGCGGCGCGGGGACGACGATAGAACTGTATGCAAGCGGTGCGCTTGTCCAGTGGACATTGGTTGCTGCGGACGAGCGCTACCAGTTCACTTCCCTGCCCGCAGGCCTTTACCGGGTCGGCATTGCGGGCAAGGACGTGGTTTCTGAGGACTTTCAACTGGACGGGGTCCAGGCGCGCCAGCTAGACCTGGAGATTCCGGAATCAGCCGAACCAACGGATAAGCCGCTGGCGCGCTATGTGCTCTTGTCGCCGCTGAACACGGTGCAGGGACAAATTGATTGGCTGCTGGCCGCGCCTTATCTACAGGCCTTCGGTCTGACCGCAGGCGCCAACCTGGATCATGCCAAGCTCGCCGAACACGTCACGATCATTGGCGACGGGCCGGATGCGCCGGGCGCGGCGGTCGAGCAGGCGTTGGCTGCTGTCGGCTGCCGTGTGGAGCGCATCGCTGGCGACGCCAACGCCGTCGCGGCCGAGCTGGCGCAGCGCATCCAGGCCGGGCAACCGTAGCGGGGCGGAGCGCGCCTTTTCACAGCCGCCCGTTCGGCGCCAATGCCGCGCCCCTGGAGCCATGGCGTCAGGGGCGCATTTCAATTTCGGGACGTAGCCCCGGAGGAGATTGCACCTCGTAGCCGGGTGACCTTTGGCCTCCGGCGGGGTTGGTGGCCCGATGGCGTGCGCGCAACCAACGCCGCCCGACCGTGAACGGATCGGGCTACGAGGTGGAAGACCCTATCGGGCCTGACA
>CAZEPA010000256.1:0-6459 GCA_964513955.1 uncultured Anaerolineae bacterium
CTGACTTGAGGCCTTCGCAAGGCCAGGCTGATTCGTGACCGTACGAACCTGTTAGGCGATTGTTGTGATGAAAGGATTGGTGGTATGAAGAAACTGATCAATAAACCTGAAGATGTCGTGCGCGAAGAATTAGAAGGAATCGTTTACGCCCATTCTGACGTGGTGACAGTGCACTACGACCCGAACTTCATCGTACGGGCCGATGCGCCGGTCAAGGGCAAGGTGGGCGTGATCTCCGGCGGCGGCTCTGGTCATGAGCCGATGCACGGCGGGTTCGTGGGCATGGGTATGCTTGACGCAGCCTGCCCTGGCGCGGTTTTCACCAGCCCCACGCCTGACCAGATGTTGGAAGCCACGAAGGCCGTCAACGGCGGCGCGGGTGTGCTGCACATCGTCAAGAACTACACCGGCGACATCATGAACTTCGAAATGGCCGCCGACCTGGCGCGCGAGGAAGGGATTGAGGTCGAGGCCGTGGTGACGAACGATGACGTAGCCGTGCAGGACAGCCTGTACACAGCCGGCCGACGCGGCGTCGGCGTCACCGTCCTGGCTGAGAAGATCACGGGCGCGGCCGCCGAAGAGGGCCGTTCGCTCAAGGAAGTCGCCGATGTCTGCCGCAAGGTCAATGCCTGGGGCCGCAGCATGGGCATGGCGCTCACGTCCTGCACGGTGCCTCACGCGGGCAAGCCCACCTTCGACCTGCCCGAAGATGAGATGGAAATCGGTATCGGGATCCATGGCGAGCCAGGCCGCAAACGGATGAAGCTGGCCACGGCCGATGAAATCACCGAGATGTTGGCCGAGCCGATCATTGCCGACCTGCCTTTCAAGGCGGGCGACAACGTGCTGGCGTTTGTCAACGGCATGGGCGGGACGCCGCTCATTGAACTGTATGTCATCTATCGCAAGCTGGCGCAGATTTGCGAGAGCCACGGCATCAAGATCGTGCGCAACCTGATCGGTTCGTACATCACAAGTCTGGAGATGGCGGGCTGCTCGATCACGCTGCTCAAGATGGATGATGATCTCCTCAAGCTGTGGGACGCACCGGTGAAGACGGTGGGTCTGCGCTGGGGCGCCTAAGTTCAGCCGATTCGTTTCAATCGCAGGTGACCATGACAATTTCTCGCCAAGACGCGCTTGAGTGGATCAAGAACGTGGCCAATGTGCTGACTGAGAACAAAGACTATCTCACGGAGCTTGATTCGGCCATCGGTGACGCCGATCATGGCGCGAACATGTTTCGAGGCTTTCAAGCCGTGCTGGCCAAGCTGCCCGGGGTGAGCGACAAGGATATCGGCACCATCTTCAAGACCGTGGGCATGACGCTGGTCTCCACGGTGGGCGGCGCCAGCGGGCCGCTCTACGGCACGTTCTTCATGCAGGCAGGCACAGCCTCCGCTGGCAAACAGGAACTGACCGCGGCCGATTGGGGCGCGGCGCTGGAAGCCGCTGTCAATGGCGTCATCATGCGGGGCAAAGCCGTTCTCGGCGACAAGACGATGGTAGATGCCTTGACGCCGGCTCTGGAAGCCTTCAAGGACGCCGTGGCAGAGAACGTCACCATGGGCATGGCCCTCGCGCGTTCGGTGCAGGCCGCGGAAGAAGGCATGAAAGCCACGATTCCCCTCGTCGCGCGCAAGGGACGCGCCAGCTATTTGGGCGAACGCAGTGCGGGTCACCAGGACCCTGGCGCCACATCAAGCTATCTGGTTTTGAAGTGTGCGGCCGAAACCTGGGCCAATTCCTAAAGCACGTATTCGATCTGGGCAGGCAAAGCAGCCTGTCACATTTTTCACTAGAATCCAAAGGAGGATTCGTACATGGCTAAGTATGCAGCAGCGATAGACCAGGGCACCACCAGCACCCGCTTCATGGTGTTTGACCACAGCGGTAAGGTGGTTTGTTTCGATCAGAAGGAACATGAGCAAATCTATCCCAAGCCGGGGTGGGTTGAGCATGATCCGATGGAGATCTGGACGCGCACGGATGAGGTTGTCAAGGGCGCGCTGGCGAAGGGCAACATTGACCCGGCTGACATCGCCGCGGTGGGCATCACCAATCAGCGCGAGACCACCGTCGTGTGGGATCGCCGCACCGGCAAACCGTACTACAATGCCATTGTCTGGCAGGACACGCGCACGGCCGATCTGTGCAACATGTGGGCCGCCGACGGTGGGCAGGATCGCTTCCGCGCCCATGTCGGTCTGCCCCTGGCGACCTATTTCTCTGGCCCCAAGGTGCGCTGGATCCTGGACAATGTGCCCGGCGTTCGTGAGGCGGCCGCGAAGGGCGATGCCATCTTTGGCAACATTGACACTTGGGTCATTTGGAATCTGACTGGCGGCACCGACGGCGGCGTGCATGTGACCGACGTCTCCAATGCCAGCCGCACGATGCTCATGAACCTGGCCACGCTCGACTGGGACGATGAAATCCTGGGCATCATGGGCGTGCCGCGCGCCATGCTGCCGAAGATCGTCGCCTCCAGCGCCGTCTACGGCACCGCCAAGGGCGCCCTGGCCGGCGTGCCGGTGGCAGGCGACCTGGGCGACCAGCAGGCGGCCCTCTTCGGGCAGACCTGCTTCAGCCCCGGCGAGGCCAAGAACACCTACGGCACCGGCTGCTTCATGCTGCTCAACACCGGCACCACGGCCGTTCCGAGCAAGAGCGGTCTGCTCACCACCCTGGGTTATAAGATCGGCGACGAGCCGGCTGTGTACGCCCTGGAAGGTTCCATCGCCATCACCGGCGCGTTGGTGCAGTGGCTGCGTGATAACCTGGGCCTGATCTCGCGCTCGGCTGATGTCGAAGCGCTGGCCGCGACCGTCGAGGACAATGGCGGCATCTACTTCGTGCCTGCGTTCTCCGGACTCTTTGCGCCCTATTGGCGCAGCGACGCCCGTGGCGCGCTCGTCGGCATGACCCGCTACGTCAACAAGGGCCATATCGCACGCGCCGCCCTGGAGGCCACCGCGTTCCAGACCCGCGAAGTGCTCGATGCCATGAATGCCGACTCTGGCGTGGCGCTAACCGCGCTCAAGGTGGACGGCGGCATGGTCTTCAACGAACTGCTCATGCAGTTCCAGGCTGACATCCTGGGTGTACCGGTGATCCGCCCGATCGTGGCTGAGACCACTGCGCTCGGCGCTGCCTATGCGGCTGGTTTGGCTGTGGGCTTCTGGGCCAAGGTCGAGGACCTGCGCGTGAACTGGGGCAAGGACAAGGAATGGCAGCCAAACATGGATGCTGACCATCGCGCCCAGCAATACGCCAACTGGAAGAAGGCCGTCACTCGCACCTTCGACTGGGTTGCCTAAACGTGAAAGCAGAGGGCGCGCCCAGGGCCGCCCTCTCTGGCGCTCGCTCGATCGGGAGACCGCGAGCCGCGCGCCACAACTGGCCTGCGGATTCAGTGAGCACTGAAAATGGGCCGCCGTCCAGACATCTTGTCGGCGGCGTCAGCCCTTCAGACTTACGACGTAGGGTGATAAGACCGAAGGGACCTTGTGACCCTTCGGTCTTTTCACATCGTAACCATTCAGCAGAGAGATGTTCTATGAAACGCCTAGATACTGATATTCTCGTGATTGGCGGCGGCGCCACCGGCACGGGAATTGCCTGGGATGCGGCCCTGCGTGGCTTCAAGGTGATCCTGGTCGAAAAACGCGACCTCACCCATGGCACCACCGGGCGTTACCACGGTCTGTTGCACAGTGGCGGCCGCTATGTCGTCAAAGACCCCGGCAGCGCGGTGGAGTGTATCACCGAAAACCGCATCTTGCGCAAGACCCATGCGCACTGCATCGAAGATACCAGTGGCTTCTTCGTGGTGACGCCAGAAGACGAGGGCGAATACCCTGATCTGTTCAAGGCGGCGTGCGCGAAATGCGGCGTGCCTTGCACCGAAATTCCGGTGGCCGAGGCCCTGCGCCGCGAGCCGCTCTTGAATCGGCGCATCAGCCGCGTGTTCGAAGTGCCCGATGGCGCCGCAGACAGCTTCCTGTCCACGCACGCCACGGCCCAAGCCGCGCAGCGCGCGGGCGCGCAAACGCTCGTTTACCATGAAGTCGTCAATCTTCTTGTGGAGGGCGGCGATGGCAACCGCCGGGTGGCTGGCGCACAGGTGCGCAATGTCACCACGGGCGAAGAGATGGCGATCTACGCCAGCATGACGATCAACGCCACCGGCGCCTGGGCCGGTCAACTTGCCAAGATGGCTGGCATCCGTGTGGATGTCATTCCCGGCAAGGGCACCCTGGTGGCCATGAATCACCGTGTGGTGAACACGGTGGTCAACCGCTGCAAAAAACCGGCCGATGGCGACATCATCGTGCCGATTCATACCGTGGCCGTTATCGGCACCACGGACGAACGCGTGGTCAATCCTGAGGACCTGCGCATCGAACCGTGGGAAGTCTATTTGATGTTGAGCGAAGGCGAAAAGCTGGTGCCGGCGATCTCCAAAGCGCGTGTGGTGCGCGCCTGGGCCGGCGTACGGCCATTGTACCAGGAGCATTACAGCGGCTCCAGCCGCGATGCCACGCGCGCCTTCACCCTGCTGCGCCACAACAGCCGCGATGGCGTCCAGGGATTCTTGACCATGACCGGCGGCAAGTGGACAACCTTCCGCTTGATGGCCGAAAAAGCGGTTGACGCCGCCTGCGAACAGATTGGCGTGCGCAAACCGTGCGTGACGGCCGAAACGGTTGTCCCTGGCATCGAGCAGGGGCACTATTGGCTGGGCCATCGTCTGCACGAAGTCGAGGACAAAAAGCTGCAAGGTGAGCTGGTGTGCGAGTGCGAGCTGGTGACGCGCACGATGGTCGAGAATGCGGTGCGCCGTAACCCTCTGGTCACGCTGGATGACTTACGCCGCGATGTGCGCCTGGGCATGGGCCCTTGTCAGGGCGGATTCTGCACCTATCGCGCCTGCGGTATTCTGCACGAGCTGGGCAGCAAGCCGGCCGCGCCTGCCCGCCCACCGCTGCAGGTCAGCGAAAACGACGCCACCTGGGAAGTGGCCTATCTGCAATCGCCCGCGCACAACAACGGCCCCAGCGCGCCCGGCCAGGCGGCGTTGCCCAACCAGGCCATTACGGTGGATGACGCCAATCTGCTCTTGCGCGATTTCCTGCAAGAACGCTGGAAAGGCCTGACGCCGATCCTGTGGGCGCAGCAGCTCAAACAGGAACGCCTGGATGAACTGATCTACCTCAGCCTGATGAACACCGATCACCTCCCTGGCGGCGACCGTCAAGGCCCCCTGAGCACGTTCTGGCAGTTCGACACCACGCCGAACGAGAAAACGGAGCGCCAACATGCTTGATTTACTTGTAATCGGCGCTGGATTGGCCGGCCTCCAGGCCGCCGTGAGTGCCGCGCAGGCCGGCGCACGGGTGCGGCTGATTGCCAAAGGCTTGAGCGCCACCCACTGGGCCGCTGGCACCGTGGATGTGCTTGGCTATGCGCCGCCGACCGAAGGCGCTGCGCCAGAGTTGGTGCAGCGGCCGCTAGACTCGATTGCCGCGCTGCCGGCGGATCATCCCTACGGCATGCTCGGACGCGAAGGCGTGGCCAGCGCGCTGGAGACCTTCACAGCCCTGACCCGCGAACTGGGCGTGCCTTATGAAGGCAGCGCCAACGGCGATAACCTGCTGCTGCCGTCGCCTGTCGGTGCGCCTCGACCTGCGTTCCTGGCCCCGCGCGGCCAGCGCGGCGGAGATCTGAGCCGGCCGGAACCGATGCTGATGGTCGGTTTTCAGGGGATGCGCGACTTCTACCCCGAACTGATCGCGACCAATCTCAGCAAGCAAGGTTTTGCCGCGCGGGCGGCGTTCCTGCCGCTGAGCCTGCTCACCACGCAGCACGACCGCAACACGGTCCAGCTAGCCTACGGCATGGACGATTCACTGGTCACAGCCCGGCTGGGCAAGGAACTCAAGCGCCTGGTCAAGCCAGGAGAGCGCATCGGCCTGCCGGCCATTTTGGGTGTGGTCAATCATCAGCGTGTGCTGGATGATCTGCGCACCCAAACGGGCGCTGCGGTTTTTGAAATTCCCACCCTGCCGCCGAGCGTGCCTGGTTTCCGCCTGCATGCCGCCCTGCGCAAGCATGTTGAAGCGCTGGGCGTACGGGTTGAAATTGGCATGGAGGGCATCGGCTTTCACGCGCAAGGGGACGAGATCCAGTGGGTGGAAACTTCCACCAGCGCGCGCCCGCTCAAGCACCGTGCGGCCAAGTACCTGCTGGCGACAGGCGGCATTTTGGGCGGGGGCTTCAACAGCGATCACCTGGGTCGGGTGTGGGAAGTGATCTTCAATCTGCCCTTGACCGTGCCGCAGCAGCGCCATCAGTGGTTCCAGTCCCAGTTCATGGATCCGCAGGGACACCCGGTGTTCCGCGGCGGCGTGGCGGTGAATGGCGATTGGCAGCCGCGCCAGGCTGACGGCGCCC
>CAZEPA010000257.1:0-6457 GCA_964513955.1 uncultured Anaerolineae bacterium
CTGGCGCTTCGATGGCCGTGCGCTGCGAACCGAGGCCCATGGCCAGGCCGCGGGCCTGTGCAGCCTCAGCCAGGCGCTGATTGATCTGATAGGCGCGATCGGTGCCGCCAGTCATGGACGAAATCAGGATCGGCGCAGCCAGGCGTTTGCCCAAGAGCGGATGCTGCGGATCAACGGCGTCCAGGTTAAGTTCCGGGAGCGCCTGGTGACGAAAGCGGTAGGCTTCAAGCCCAGTGGTCAGGTTGGGGAAATTGACATCCTCTTCCAGGTTGATACGAATGTGATCGGCCTTGCGCTCCTGGTGGGGCTGGCCGTGTTCTACCGGCATGGCGTGTCTACGTCCTTCCGTAACTTTACTGCTGATCTGGTGTTCCAGACGTGTGGTGATCGCAGTTCGTCACCATCTTACCAAGCGGCTATGGGCTTGTCAAGTGCCTGAATTGACAGTGCCTATCAACCCTGCTAGAATAGTTCAAAGTTCAAGTCGAGAAGTCCCTGGTGTACCTCAAGTCATCATGGGTATGAATAGCATTACAAGAAGTCATTAGAAGGAAGGAATTTTCACGTGAACGACACTTATGAACGAATCAAGGCTATCATTGTGGAGCAACTCGGTGTGGATGCGGAACGCGTCACCATGGAGGCGAGTTTTCGTAAGGACCTGGAGGCCGACTCGCTCGACTTGGTTGAGTTGATCATGGCCTTTGAAGAGGAATTCGGCGGCGAGATCACAGACGAAGAAGCCCAGAAAATCACGACTGTGGGCGAAGCCGTTAAGTTTATGGACGAGCACCCCCAGTAAGGACTGCGCACAGCAGGGCTGACCGGGATTGCCTGGCAATCTCCGGTTTTTTATGCCCCTACTCCAACGCCTAACAAAGGCCCGCTGACAACGGGAAGTGGCTTGCTCCAGGCTCTCATGCCTGGAACAGCGCCGCCGGCCAACCAGTCAAGCGGGTTTTTGTTTGCGATCGGCTGACCATGGCAGGCATCTCTGCAATCATCCTGGCCGGCGGTGAAAGCCGGCGCATGGGCGCGAACAAGGCGCTGCTTTCGCTAGACGGCCAGCCGCTCATTGCTCGCACGGCCGCTTCTTTGCGCTTGCTCGCCGATGAACTCATTGTCGTCACCAACACGCCAGAGACATACCAGTTTTTAGTGACCGATTATCACGCGACGTTGACGCCGGATGCCTTCCCCACGCGCAGCGCTCTCGTGGGACTTTACTCTGGACTGCGAGCAGCCCGCGGCGACCTGGCGTTGGCCGTGGCGTGCGACATGCCTTTTCTCAATCCCGCGCTGCTTGGCTTTATGCTGTCTCTTGCGCAGACGGGGTGCGATGTGGTGGCGCCGCAGGTGGGCAACCAGTGGGAACCGCTCCATGCGGTCTACCGGCCGGCCAGCTGTATTCCGGCCGTGGAGCGCCATCTGCGGGCGGGCGACCGGCGCATGATCTCGTTCTACCCGGAGGTCCAGGTGCGCCTGGTGACGGCCGCGGAGGTAGCTGAATTTGACCCAGAACACCTCTCGTTTGTCAATGTCAACACGCCCGAGGAGTGGGAGCAATGGCGAATGTTTTTGAACGCGTCAAAGCCCTGACCCGGCTGATTCCCCGTGGGCGCGCGGTGACCTATGGGCAAGTGGCGGCCTGGATGGGAGAACCACGCGCCGCGCGCACCGTGGGCTGGGCGCTGCACGGCCTGACCCACGAAGAGGCCGCCGGCGTCGTGCCCTGGCAGCGCGTGGTGGGCAAGGCAGGCCCCCACCATGCCCGTGTCACCACCAGCTGCCAAACGCACAGCGCCAGCCTCCAGCGCCAGCTGCTGGAGGAGGAAGGCGTGGAGTTTGATCTGTATGACCGCATTGACCTGACCCGGTTTGGCTGGGATGGGCCTGAATGGCCGGTCGTTGAACAAATCTTGAAAACGCCAGGCGATTGAGCGCGCGCCAACCGGCGCCAAGTCGGCCGGCGCTAAGGGGCGACCGGAGGCTTAGCGGTGACCGCCAGCCTGGCGCCGCAACCTACTGAGCTACGAATGTAAATCACCCAGACCATGTGATGAAGGAGATGACGATTCCATGCGCGAAATTACGATTGCCGTGGTGCAATTCCAGCCGACGTTGAATGAACCGGATGAGAACATCCGCCGCATGTCCGATTTCATCAACAAAATCTGCACTGAACAGCCGGTAGACCTGGTGGTCTTCCCAGAGCTGACGACGACCGGTCACGAGTGCGGCCTGCGCTTCACGGACTACGCCGAAACCGTCCCCGGCCCCACCGTCAGCCGCCTGGCGAAGGATGCGGCCCAATACAATACGCACCTTGTCTTTGGCATGGTGTCCAAGGCCAAAGTCGAGAGCGTCCTCTACAACACAGCCGTGGTCATCGGGCCAGACGGCGAACTGATTGGCAGCTATGGTAAGGTTCACCTCAAGGGTGAAGAGCGCCTGGCCTTCCGCAACGGCTTTCGCTTCCCGGTCTTTGAAACCGAGTGGGGCAACCTCGGCGTTTTGGTGGGTTGGGACATGGCCTTCCCCGAAGCGGCGCGCAGCCTGGCGCTCGATGGTGCGGATGTGGTGGCCGTGTGCGCCAACTGGGAAGTGCCGCATCAAGACGAATGGCGCGCCTACTGCGTGGCCCGCGCCTGTGAGAATTCGGTGTTCATTGCGGCGGCCAATCGGGTGGGCGAAGAGCCGAGCTATCAATTCTTTGGCGATTCGATGGTGCTCAGTCCGCGCGGCGAACGCTACACCGGGCTAGAAGACAACGCCGAAGGCTACGGCATTGCGCGCATCAACCTTGACCTGGTGCGCCAGGCCCGCGAAGAGCATCAACTCTTCCAATGCCGCCAGCCGCTGGCGTACCGGAACGTGGTGCGGAAGTACTAGACAATGCGGAATGTGGAACGCTGAATGCTGAAAGCAGGGCGTCACGCGTGGCGCGCCGTGTACAACGCGCACAGCGCAAAGTGCCGAACGTAAAGCGCGTGTTCATCGTTCAGAATTCATCGTTCACAATTCAGAGTTGAGACATGCGAATCATTGATTTACGTTCGGATACGGTGACGCGGCCGACGCCGGCCATGCGCGCAGCGATGGCGGCCGCCGAGGTGGGCGACGATGTGCTGGGCGATGACCCGACCGTGCAGCGGCTGGAGGCCATCGCGGCTGCGCGGCTGGGCAAAGAAGCGGCCCTGTTTGTCGCCAGCGGCCACATGGGCAACCTGGTGGCGCTGCTGACGCATGGCGGTCGCGGTGATGAGATCATCGTCGGCGACCAGGCCCACATCTTCTACTATGAACAGGGCAGCGCCGCGGTCGTAGGCGGCCTGCACCCGCGCACGGTCCCCAATCAGCCCGATGGCACGCTGGATCTTAATCACATCGAAGCTGCCATTCGCGGCGATGACGTGCATTTCCCGCGCACGCGCCTGATCTGCCTGGAAAATACGCACAACCGCTGCGGCGGCGCAGTGCTTGACGCGGCTTACCTCCATGCGGTGGGTGCGCTGGCGCGGCGTCATGATCTAAAGCTGCACGTGGATGGCGCACGGCTGTTCAACGCGGCGGTCGCGTTGGGCGTGGACGTCAAGGAGTTGGCCGCGGACGCTGATTCAGTCTCCTTTTGCCTCTCCAAAGGCTTGGCTGCGCCGATTGGCTCGCTCGTGTGCGGCACGCGGGTCTTCATCCAACAGGCGCGGCGCAATCGCAAGCTGCTGGGCGGCGGTATGCGCCAGGTAGGCGTGATTGCCGCGGCCGGCATCATTGCTCTGGAGCAGATGGTCGAGCGCCTGGCGGAAGATCATGACCACGCGCAACGGCTGGCCCTGGGCCTCAACCAGATTCCAGGCCTGCAGGCTGACCCGGCCCGCACCCGCACCAACATCGTCATGTTCGATTTGGTGCGTCCGGACTTGACCCCAGCGCAACTGGCGGCCGCGCTGGACGCAGTGGGCGTACGCCTGTTTCCCTCAGGAGGCCAGCGGCTGCGTGCGGTCACCCATTATGAAATCAGCGCCAACGATATTGACGAGGCATTGCAGCGCATCGCCCGCGTGATGGCCTGACGCGGGGGATTTGCATCCGATCAGCTCATCCGCCTTGGGCCTAAAAATTTGACGAAAGCCCCGCCGCATGGTAAGATGCTATCGTCCGGTTGGCAAAGCTCAACCTGACGGGGGGGCGTGGTGTAGCGGTTAACATGTCGGCCTGTCAAGCCGAAGACCGCGGGTTCAAATCCCGTCGCTCCCGCTCCAAAGACTCTTGCAGGTTTCTCCGCAAGAGTCTTTTGTTTTCTACAACACGAGGCTACCCAAATGAACAAGGCGTGGTGGAAAGAAAGCGTCGTCTACCAGATTTATCCGCGCAGTTTCTGTGACAGCAACGCTGACGGCATCGGCGATCTGCGCGGGATTATCGGCAAGCTCGATTATCTGCAGACGCTTGGCGTTGATGTGGTTTGGCTGTCGCCTGTTTACAAATCGCCCAACGACGACAACGGTTACGACATCAGCGACTACCAGGACATCATGGATGAATTCGGCACGTTGGCCGACTGGGAGGAGATGCTGGCCGGAATGCATCAGCGCGGCATCAAGCTGGTGATGGACCTGGTCGTCAACCATACGTCGGATGAGCACCCCTGGTTTGTCGAGTCCCGCACATCCGTGGACAATGCCTACCGCGATTATTACATCTGGCGTCCCGGCAAGGACGGTCGCGAGCCGAACAACTGGGTGTCTCACTTCAGCGGCTCTGCCTGGCAAAACGACGCGGCCACCGGTGAATACTATCTGCATCTCTTTTCCAAGAAACAGCCAGACCTGAACTGGGAAAACCCGGCGGTGCGCAGGGACGTGTTCGCCATGATGCGTTGGTGGCTGGACAAGGGCATTGATGGCTTCCGCATGGACGTGATCAACATGATCTCGAAGGCGCCGGGACTGCCGGATGCACCAGCCGTCAGCCGTGACCGCTATCAGTACGGCGGTCAGTTTTTCCTCCACGGCCCGCGGCTGCTGGAGTTCTTGGACGAGATGAAGCAGGACGTGCTGTCCCACTACGACATCCTCACCGTAGGCGAGACGCCGGGCGCAAGCCCAGAGCGAGCGAGTGAGATCGCCAACGAGGAGACCGGCGCGCTCAGCATGGTTTTTCAGTTCGAGCACATGGGTCTCGACGAGAACCCGGGTGGTTCGGGCAAGTGGGACATCAAGCCCTGGAGTCTCCTGGACTTGAAGCGGGTCATGAGCCGCTGGCAGAAGGGCCTGGAAGGCCGCGGCTGGAACAGCCTCTATCTCTCCAATCATGATCAGCCGCGTTCGCTCTCACGCTTCGGGGACGACGGCCGCTATCGGGTCGAGTCGGCCAAGCTGCTCGCCACCTTCCTGCATATGCAGCAGGGCACGCCCTACGTCTACCAGGGCGAAGAGATCGGGATGACCAACGTCGCGTTCGACACGATCGCAGACTACCGGGACATCGAAACGCTCAATGTGTACCGGGAGTTTGTCGTAAACGAAGGCCGTGATCCGCAGGCCGTCCTGGCGCTGATCCACGCCAAAGGCCGCGACAACGCCCGCACCCCTTTTCAATGGGACGACCGCGCACATGCCGGCTTCACCACCGGCACACCCTGGATCAAAGTCAATCCCAACTACACCAAAATCAACGCCAGGCAGGCCCTGGCCGACCCGGATTCTATCTTCTACTACTACCAGAAATTGATTCGGCTGCGCAAGGCGCATCCAATCATCGTCTACGGCACGTACGACCTGATCCTGGAGACTCATCCGCAGATCTATGCCTTCACCCGCACCTGGCAAGAAGACCGCCTGCTGGTCATGCTGAACTTCAGCGCGCAGACGCCGGTTTTTGCACTACCGCGCGCGATCTCCTTTGCTGGACAAGAACTGCTCATCAGCAACTACGCGGTTGATGCAGATGAAAACATCCACCAACTGACGCTGCGGCCCTATGACGCGCGCGTCTATTGGCTGCGATAAGGTGATCTCCTGGCCAGCCTGGAGGGCGCTGTCATGACCGCCGACCTCTTTGAACCCTATTTGATCGCCCTCGACGTTCTGCTCGAACGGCTGGGGCGCGACCATGCTTCGACGGCCGACGCCCTGGTCTATCAACAGCGCCTGCAAGAAAACATCGCGCGGACGCGCCGTTACGGCGACAACGAGAATCGCCGCAGCGAACGCGCCGAAATCATCGAGCCGATGAACCGCCTGTGCCTCGACGCGCTGGGCGTGGACTTCAACACGCTCGTGCGGCAGGCCCAGCCGAAGCCAGCACAGGATGGCGATAGGACGCCGTCGCGCAAGCCCTTCGAGCCGGAGACGATGCTGATACCTGGCGGGCCGTTCGCCATGGGCAGCGACGACCAAACCCTGCCGGCGTCGGAGCGGCCGCAGCACCGCGTTGATCTACCCGACTTCCGCATTGG
>CAZEPA010000258.1:0-6423 GCA_964513955.1 uncultured Anaerolineae bacterium
GAGTTTCGGAGTAGGACGCAGATACACGCAGAAAAACGCAGACTAGACCGAAGAAAGATTGCAGCGCAGCGCCTGCGACCACAAACGTCGCAGGGGCCGCATCTGCTACCCCACAAAACAGCTAAATCTGCGTGCGCACCATGCGTTAATCTACGTCGCCTCCATTTCTCTGAACGCTTACAAAAATAACTTGCTTGCAAAAACGCCGAGACCCAAAGATGTTTTCATCACAAGTTTGGCATTCCGGAGTCGTCTTTGCGGCTTTTACGTCTTGGCCGTTCAGTTCTTGCTCACCGCCTGTGCCAATAGCGCCTCGGCCAGCGCAGCGGCGCCCGGGTGACGACGGCGGTCGGCGCGCCAGCGCTGCAGGCCGGCTTCGAAGTAGCGCGCAGCGTTGCGCACCGATCCCAGGCGCCGCCACACCTGCTCGAGCAACTGGTGCAGGGCCGCGCGCGCTGGCTCATCGTTGGCCGCATCCTCCGCCCATGTTTGCAGGATGTCGAGCACCACACGGTGCTGTCGCTGATTCTGCTGCCACACCTCGTACCAGCCCAGAAACGCCTGCGTCACGCTGTCCACGAGCAGGCTCGTTTCATCGCCCGCCTGCGCAAGACGCGTCATCTCGTGATACGGCCCGCCCGTGGCGCGCTGGCGCTCGGCCTGCGCCAGGTCGTTGTAGACTTCCATTACCTGCGCCCAGGCCAGCGCCGCGGTCAGCCGCAGCGTATGCTGGCGGCTCTCCGGCTCGCGCATCCACTCGGTCAGGCTGCGCAGCACCGGCCGCAAATGCCCTTGCAGACTCAGCACCACCACGGTGAAGCTGAAGGCCGGCAGCACCTGGTCCACGGCATCGCGGTCTTTCACCAGGTGAAAGGCCATCCCCAGGCGCTTGAGTTCCGTTAGCGCCAGGTCAATGCGCTGCTGACCCACGATCTTGAGCGCGGCTGCCACGGTCCACTGCCGCTTCCAACGGTCGCCGCCGGTGGGGCGCGTCTCCTCCCAGGTATGCAGCATTTGCAGCGCCTCGGCGCCTGCGCCTCCTTCGGCCAGCGCGGCATCCAGCGCGTAACCCACGGTGGCGCGCAAAAACGCAGCGTCGCTGTCACGCCAGCGTTCGAGCACCGGTTGCAGCAGGCGGCCAAAGTCCAATGTGCCGATGGCGCCGAGCGCGCGTGCGGCTGCCATGCGCACCTCCAGGTTGCCCTCTTTGACCAACGCTTCCAGCACCGGCGCCAGGCCGAGCAACAGGGCGTGATGGTTCTCCTGCAAGAAGCCCAGCATGGCCGTCTGCAGCTCAGCATCCTCGAAGCGCACGCGGCGCACCAACGCCACGCCGGTTTCCAGGCGCGCCTCCACCGACACCACCTCGCCATGCACGGCCAGCAGCCGGTCCGCATCGTTGTCGGCAAAGAGACTGGGCAGAGGCGCTGGCGGCGCGTTCGCCGGCATGGGCGTCGCCGACGGCAGGGAGGCGGCGGGGACTGGCGGTGGGCGGCTCTCCTGCACGGCCAGTCCATGCGCGCACAGCAGATCATACAGCCGCCAGAAGTCGGTCAGACGCGCGTCGTGGAACAGGCACAGCGTGACGGCCAGCCAACGCAAGCGGTCATCCGCCAGGCCCTTGAACAACGCGCGGGCCTCCGCGCGCACATCGAGCGCGGTTGCCACCAGGCGTTCGGCCAGGTGCCAGTTTGCCTCCACGTCATCCGGGCGGCACTGCTCAGCCAGTGTGCGCGCATAGAACTGGGCGAACTTGGCAATGCGGCGCGGGAAACGCAGGCGTTGGGCCAGCCACTCCACGCGCTCCCGCAGGCCGGCGCGCAGCTGCTGCCAGGTCTCATCGCCAACCGCCCAGATCACGTGGCGCTCCAGAACCTGGGCCGGCGGCGGCGCCCCGATCTCGACCAGAGCGCCGGCCTCATGCAGCGTGTGGCGTATGCCCGCATGGGCGATCAAAGGCGAGGTCTGGCTGCACACCAGGATCAAGGTGCTGTTGACCTGGGCGAGCGTCGTGCGAATGCGCGTCAGCGATGGCTGCTGGCGCTCCTCGCTTAGCTCCCTCGCCATCGCGCTGGCCGTCTCGCCCTGGTCGTAGACCACCAGGATGGTATGAGCCGCCTGCTCGCCGCTCAGCAGGCTGCGCGTGGAGACGACCAGGCGCTGGGGTAAAGCGCACAGGCGCGGCGCTGGGCCATGCCGGGCTTGCTGATCGCGCAACTGCAGCGCCAGGGCCAGAGCCGTGGTGTAGCAGCCGCTGCCAGGCGCGCCCGTCAGCACCAGCAGGCGCCGGGTTAGCGCGGCGTGGGCCGCATCGAGGCCGGGCGGTACGACGAACACCCGCTGCACCATTTCTAACTCTTCGGCGCCAACGGCAAATTCGCTCAAATCGAGCTTGATCTCGGTCGCCAGCGCGCCGCCGGCCAGCGCCAGGCTTTCGGCGGCAACGGCCGCGCCGCCTTCCTGTCCACTGACGCGAATCAAATCGGCCAGCTTCTGGGGCGCGATGCTGATCGTAATGTTATTCACCGTGCGCGATTCGTCGTGCACGCGCACGACCCCGGCATCGCCGCCCACGTTGACGCCCGCGCCTGACGGCGATGGGGCCGGCGCGGCCAGCGGGGTCTGGCACTTGGCGCAAAAGAGAGCGTCCTCGGGGTTTTCATACTGACAGGCAGGGCAAGATTGCATCAAGAACTCCTTTCGTGCGGCGGGTTGATCAAGGTCTTCTTACCAGGATGAAAGAAAAAGCCAGGGTCTTTCATCCCTGGCTTTTCCCCCTGTGACCATTTGGTTGTAATGTGAAACGGGGGAATCGTTAGTATGGCAGTTATGGTTCAGGCCAGCGGCGCCGCGCCTGCCCCATGCCGATGGTCGTCTGCGTGCCCACGCCGCTGAAAAGGGCAAAATCGGCCAGCAGATTGAGCGCCATCAGCCAATAGCGATCCTTGCGTACGGCCGTGTACTGGGCGATGCCTTCCGCGCCGATGTACAAGCCGCTGTTTTTGGTCTGCACCGGCCGCGTGTGCAGATCATAGCGGCTCAGCGCAACGCTCTCCTCCGCAAACTGGCGCGTATCCGGCGCCAGTGGAATAGGGCTAAATGCGTTCCAGCGGTCCACCAGGCTGCCAAAGACCAGGTAGGGCAGCGGCACCGGCATGGTCAGTCCCTTCGACGAAAAGGCCGTGGGGCTGCCGAACTCCAACTGCACCTGGGCCGGCGCCTCCTCCGCCATCTGCACATGATAGCTGAGCAGCTCCTGGTAGCCGGTCTGTCCAGTCCAGCCGTGCTCGCGCACATCGCAAATCGCCTCTGTCACCTTGAACGTCTCCCCGTCCAACTCCCAGGTGGCGGGTGGGTCTTCCAGCAGGCCCTGGCGCAGCGCCTGGCTGATGCGCGCTTCCAGCCCGGTGACGCGCACCTGCACCGTTTCGCCCGCGCGGATGAGCGACTGGCCTCCGCGCGGCAGGTGGTTCAGCAGCGACGAACAGGTCAACGGTTTTGGCCCCTCGCCCGCGTGCGCGATATCGCCCAGCCCCGGGTCCACGGCTTCCAACCGGCGCAGCGTCGCCGCGTAATTGGCGCGCCCCAGGTGCGGCGGGAGCGAGAGGTTACGATCGGCTGTCAGTTTGAGTACAATGGCGATGAGCATAGACAGTCCTTCTTTATGAACCGGAGAAAGGCTCACGAACATCTGAACGGTTTCCCGAACTCTAAAGCACGACCGATGTATCTTCCTTCGATTTAAGAGGATTCTGATCGAGGTTGATAATGAACTGACGTGCCTCGTGATCAATCAAGAGCAAGCCGGGTTGCTTATCAACTTCGATGATATCACAATGAAGTTGGGCGTACGGGCTAACCAATCCCTTCAAGAATACCGATAACTCCGATGACTCCCCAAGTATTTCTTTTGCTTTACCGGCTGACACCTTGCGTCTTACAAGGTCATCCTTGTTACGCCGAACGATGGCAATCCATCGGCCGAAGCGCCATTCGTCCCAGATTCGTCGTATGAACTGAGCGACGAAGATGCCAACAACGACCACGATGATCTCGGTAACGAGATTGATGATGACCCCGCTGGTAAGTTCAGACCACGCTGGCATACATTCCCTCCATTGATTTCGATTACGCGCTGGCTAACGCCATTTCTTGTCGCGCTTGTTTCATTCACAGCTATCGAGTATAATCCCTGAACATTCTCGACCAGAAGGACGCCGATCATGACGACACAATCGGTCACCCTCAGTTTGCCAGAGCCGCTTTTTCGCTATCTCCAGCAGATGGCAATTGCCACGCGGCGCCCGATGGCGCAGTTGGTTCGTCAAAGCCTGGAGGGTAATCTACCTCCTTCGGTTGCCGCGCTACCATCGGAGATGCAAGACGAGTTACTGAGTATGCAAACCATTCCCATCGAGCAGTTACGCCAGATCGCTCTGAGTCAGGCGCCGTCAGGGGAGCAAGCGCGTCATCTAGAATTACTAGACAAGAATAGCGAGGGCGAGCTTACGGGGGCTGAACAGGAAGAACTGGTTGCCTTACGCCTCTCAGCTGACCTCCTTACATTGCGTAAGGCGTATGCTTGGGCAGTGTTGCGGTGGCGCGGCCAGGCGGTGCCAACCTTGGAGGAGCTACCGCTGGATTAGTTGTGGCCACTTTGCCTGAAGCCTTACGTCAACAAATCTTTGTGCGAGCCAATCACTGCTGTGAATACTGTCGTAGCTCGCGGCGGGTTATGGGAATATCGCTGGTTGTTGACCATGTCGTGCCCAAGATGCTCGGCGGCAACGATAATCCAGAAAACCTGTGCGCCGCATGCTATCGCTGTAATGAATTCAAAGGGAGCAAAACCCACGGCCTCGATCCTGAAACAGGAGAGGCGGCGCCACTCTTCAATCCACGCCTTCATCGCTGGCAAGGTCATTTTGCCTGGGCTAATGGCGGCACACATATCGTTGGTCTCACACCGATTGGTCGAGCCACGGTACTGGCACTACGACTGAACAACGACCTCGTGGTCGAAGCGCGTATTCTCTGGATAATCCGCCAATGGCATCCCCCCGCGTAATTTTCGCGGTCTTGGTCCCTGCTCCTCAGCGCCGCTCCCGCGCCTGCTCCCGCACCGCCTGCAAATTGATGACCTCCGCCACCTCGAAGCGCGGCGGGGTGCTGCCGGCCACGGGACGCAGGCGCAGGATGGCCGGAAAGTAGCCCAGGCGACCGTGCAGTTCGGCCAGCAGTAGCGCGGCGCTGAAATTGAGCGCGGGCAGGTTGACCAGCAGCGCCGCGGTTTGCCACGCCTCTGGAGTCAACCCGGCCGCGTCGGCCAGCGCCGTCACCTGCGCCGCCAGGGGCTGTTGCACATCCACCTGGTTGGGAATCGCAATCACCTGCACCTCGTCGTCGCCCGTTAGCGAACGGATAGCCGCCAGATGGGCGTCGGTCAGGGAATGGGAGAAATTGAGCACGATCATGGGTTTAGCCTCTTGAGCAACGCCACGAAGTGATAGGGAGTCATCATACGAACGCCGCTAACCTCGTCCAAGATCAGCAGATCCTCGTCTGCAGTGACTACGAAGCTGGCTGCCCCGACCAGGGCGCACGCGACAAATTTGTCATCTTTGGGGTCACGGCAGTAGGAGGGCAGCGTGCCGAGGGCCGCCAGCGTCTCCCCTTTCAAGCGGATCGTCTCCAGCAGTATCTGGCCTTCAGGCGGTCGAATGAAGGCACGGATCCCCTGTCTGCTCAGCACCTGTTCCAGTTCTTCGATCAGTTCCGGCGCCGTGATCATCTGAACCCGATCGCCCAGCCACCAGACCTCAATCAACTCCCGGATCGCCGCGCTGGGCTTGATGAGATAACGGATCAACACACTGGTATCCATCACGATGCGCATGGCCGCAACAGGCTTGGGCGCGTTGCGGTCTGATTCATCGCCCTCATCTGTCGCATAGATCACGGCGTCGATCCTTCCTGGTGCGCCGCGGCCCGTGCCTGTTCGATGAGCGCATCTACCTCGGCCTCGCTCAGGTGTGCGGCCCTGGTTGACGCCGTGGCTGAAGCCTGCTGCAGGCGCGTCCGTAACAGTTCCTGCTCAGCCTGGATCAACTCTTGATAGCGTGTGTACTTGACAATCGCCACGCGCGGAATGCCGTAGCGCTCCACGATCACATCATCGGTCATCATAGCCCGATCCACGGCCTGACCGAAGTTTTGCTGCACCTGGCTGGAATTGAGAATGATGGTCATACGACTTCTCCCGAGACGTATCTTATCTAAGTTATCTAACTTAGATAAGTATAGCCCCCGCGCATCGGCTTGTCAAGACGTATCTGCGAGGGGCGCACCTCCGGATGCGGGAAGACTGGGCGGTTGGGGGCTGCAGGTCGCCCGATTTCATAGGGACTCGTCGTCGTCTGGCGG